>JALXBY010000091.1 GCA_026991215.1 Anaerolineales bacterium | reverse complement strand
CCACATCCACGTTGGGCGGGATGGGCTCGGGCCGTTCCATTTCGGGGAAGATGGGGTTCCGGTCCCGGTGGATTTCTTCCACCACCGTGCGGCCGCCCTGGAGCAGTTCGGGGAACCAGCCCGCCGCGTTCCCCCACATGGGGTCCACCAGCACCTTCAACCCCGCGGCCTTGAGCCGTTCCAGGTCCACGAAGTTGCGGATATGGTCAATGTACACAGGCTTGGGGTCGAAGTACTGGACCCGGCCCTCGTCCAGGGCCTGGCGCAGGGGGATACGGCGCACTTCATCCACGCGTTCGGGAATACGGGCTTCTATGGCCCGCAAAGCCTCCGGGGGCATGGCCCCGCCGTGGGCGTCCCGCACCTTGAAGCCGTTGTATTCGGGCGGGTTGTGGGAAGCCGTGATGTTCACCCCCGCGGCCGCGCGGCGGTGCACCACGCCGTAGGAAATCACCGGGGTGGGCGTCGCGGTGGGCGTCAGGGCCACGGTGAAACCATTGCCGGCCAGCACCTCGGCCACCGCCGCCGCGAAGTTCTCCGAATGGAAGCGCCGGTCATACCCCACGACCACTTCACGACCGCCGTAGCCCTGGTCCTGCAAGTAACGGGCCAGCCCCTGGGCGCAACGGCGCACGTTATCAAAGGTAAACGTCTCGGCAATCACCCCACGCCATCCATCGGTGCCAAAACGGATGACCTGTTCGGTCATGATAGGGCCTCCTCGGGAGGGGTCGATGGTCGATGGTCGTTCGTCGTTGGTCGTTGGTCGATGGTCAATGGTCGATGGTTGATTGATTGGGAATGGACCGCGGACTGCAGACTGCCCACTGCCGACCGCCGACTGCAGACTGCGCACTGCGGACTGCGCACCGCGCACAGCGGTATTATACGCTTCCCACCCACGGGCTTCGGCATACAATAGGCCCGAAAGCCTTGCCCAAGAGGTGTGCTTATGACGACGTATCTGGTCACCGGCGCGGCCGGGTTCATCGGTTCTGCCGTGGCTCGGCTGCTGTTGCAACAGGGTCACCAAATCGTTGGTGTGGACAACCTCGCGCCGGCCTACGACCGTCGGCTCAAGGCCTGGCGGCTGGAACAACTGCGGGCCTTCGAAGGGTTCACCTTCTACCAGGTGGATATCGCCCACCGGGAGGCCCTGGCCCCCATCTTCCAAAAGCACGGACCCTTCGACGCCATCCTCAACCTCGCGGCCTGGGCCGGCGTCCGCCGCTCCGTGGCCCAGCCCTGGATTTACTTCGAAACCAACGTCACGGGCACCCTCAACCTGCTGGAACTGGCCCGAACCCACGGGGTCCCCAAGTTCATACTGGCTTCCACCTCCAGCCTGTACGGCCGGCACAACCCCATGCCCTACCGGGAGGATGCCAACACCGACCGGCCCCTTTCCCCCTACGCGGCCTCCAAAAAGGCGGCCGAAGCCCTGTGCTACACCTATCATTACCTCCACGGCCTGGATGTCACCGTGCTCCGTTACTTCACGGTCTACGGCCCAGCGGGCCGGCCCGATATGAGCATCTTTCGCTTCATCCGCTGGATTGCCGAAGGGGAACCGGTGCGCATCTACGGCGATGGCACCCAAAAGCGGGACTTCACCTTCGTGGACGACATCGCCCGGGGCACCGTGGCCGCGCTGCGGCCCCTGGGCTACGAAATCATCAACCTGGGCAACGACCGACCGGTGGCCATCAACCGGGTCATCGCCCTTTTGGAGGAATATCTGGGCCGGCCGGCCCGCCGCGAGCACCTGCCGGCCCACCCAGCCGACGTGCCCGCGACCTGGGCGGACATCGGCAAAGCCCGCCGGCTGCTGGACTGGTCGCCCCAGGTGCCCCTGGAAGAAGGGCTGAGGCGCACCGTGGCCTGGTACCAGGCCGAACGGCATTGGGTCCGAAACCTGGAACTGCCCTGAAGGGGAGGCATCGATGATGCGCAAGGTGCGGATGCTCACCGTACTGGGCTGGGCTGCCTTGCTTTTGGCGTGCAACCTGGTCACCTGGTTGCAGGAAGAAAACACGCCCCCGGCCCCCGCAGCCGCCACACCGAACCCCACCGTGCAGCCGCCCACGGCCACGCCCACGCC
>JALXBY010000090.1 GCA_026991215.1 Anaerolineales bacterium | reverse complement strand
CAGGGGCTCTATGGCCCAATCGCATGGTGACCTTCCGGCCTCCTCCCCCGTACCCCTACTTTATCACTCGTGCTTATAGGAAGTCCTGCAGGGTAAGCGGTCCGACGTCGGTAGGCCCGGAGGCGTTCGGGGAAGAGGTGGCCGTATTGGTCCACCGGTCCGACGTACTTGCCCTTTCGCGTCCGGTCCCTTCTTCGGAGTTGAATGTAGAGCCGGGACCGCTTGCGGAAGAATTCCACGCGCCATCCTGGGTCCAGGGGGTCCGGTCGTCCATGGGCTTCCTCCAGGGCCTGGATTACTTCTTGGGGCTGGGGCTGGGTTCGGGGCGGGCCGCCGCTACGGGCGGCTTGGTAGGGTTTCCCTCCGCCGTCTCCGCTTCGTGGCCGTTGGGCTTGTGGCCGTTGGGGGAAGGGCTTGGCGCAGGGCCGGGCAGCGCGTGCGGCACGGGCAGGGCCAGGGTCTGGCGGACCACACGCAGGGCCATCTCCCGCGCGGCGTCACGCACCAGGTCTTCCACTTCGGCGCTCTGGGCCACCTCCGCAATGCGCTGCATCAGGGCCTCCTGGGTCGCGGAACGCAGTTCCGTCATGGCCCGCCGCCACTTGTGGGAGAGATGCAGCATGGGAATCACCGCCCAGGCCAGCCCCGCCAAAATGGGCGACCCCGGCGCGACCACGTTGAGGTACGTCTGCAGCCAGGGAAACCGGACCAACAGATCCGTATTGGCCACCAGGGCGTAATCCACGATGCTGTTGAACAGCAAAAGCCCCAGGTCCAGGATGTAGAAGAAAACGGCCACCCAGTGCTGCAGGTCCGTCTGGGTGCTGGTGTGGATGTACAGGGGCAGCGCAATCGCATTGAGTTCCAGAATGACGAAGGCCGCGATGCCGAAAAAGCGCAAATTCTCCGGAACCCCGGCGGACAGCAGGTTATAATTGTGAAGGCCGCTCCAGACCAGCATGAAGGCGTACACCAGGAGGCCCAGGAACGCGGCTACACTCTGTAGTACTTTGGCTCGGGCTTCCTTCATGAAGTCGCCTACGGTATAATGCTTCTGCATTTTTTCCTCCTTGTTCCCCGCCCCGTCCGCCCCCTTCGGACGGGGCGGGAAGTTTTTACCGACGCCATGCCACCTCCGGGATGCGTTCCCAGAGCCGACGGGGGTCGTAGAAGCCACGGATGGGCAGGCCGCAGCCCGGGCAGTAGTTCCAGTCCTTCTCCGGCACCTGCTCCGGCGGCACCTCCAGGCCGCACTCGCCGCACACGTAGGCATTCCGCTCTTCGTGATACTCGAACACGGTACGACGCTTCCACATGGCCTTCCCTCCTTATACGTTCTCACTCCGCCGCATTCACGGCCATGTCCTTGATGTACTGGCGATACTCCTTCTCGGACCAACCCGGCCCCCATCGGGCTATTGTGGTCATGAGTTCGGCCAGCGCCCATATAGCGCATCCATCCCCCACTTCAAAACTTTTGGTCCACCACATGCATTTCTCGCCAACGCAAAAACGGGCCATGCCCTGGCCCGCGCTCAGCAAAGGGCAGATGTATTCTTGTGCTACGTCTTCATAGAGGGCGGTTTGGGTCTGGGTCTGGAGGGTTTGCGTTACGGACATGACCTTTCCTCCTGGTTTGGGATTGGGGTTCCTCCCGGCCCCCGCGGGCCAGGCGACCCGCGGGAACCCGGAGGAAAGGCCAATCACGGGAGGAGGGGCAGAAGGGCCGGATGCCGTGATTGGTGCCCGTAGTATAGCAGTTTCACACTTCTTTGTCAAGAAAGAAGTGTGAAACTGGGCAAAAAAAGAAGGGGCAAAAGCCCCCTACCCTTTTACAGGTTCAGGTTTTGGCTTGGGCTTCCGTTTGGGCTGGTACGGCAATCCGTGCTTGTCAAACAACCATTGCCCACGTTTAGCTCCGCGGCGGCGGTAGATGGTGACACAATAAGCCACGTCTGCCTCATCCACAAAGACTCTTTTCCCCTCTTTACCCAGTCGGCGAATCAAACCACGTTGTACCCATCGCGTAATAGTCTGTTGATGCACCCCATACTTACGGGCTGCCGCACTTATCCAAATAGGGCGGCCTTTGAGGTGGGCG
>JALXBY010000089.1 GCA_026991215.1 Anaerolineales bacterium | reverse complement strand
CCCCGGTACCCCGTGACGCCAGGGCCCACCTTTTCCACGATGCCTACCACCTGGTGCCCCGGCGTCACGGGGTACCGGGGCGGCCGGATGTCCCCTTCCACCGTATGCAAATCCGTATGACACACCCCGCAGGCCCGTACCCGCAGCAGCACCTGCCCGGGGCCTGGCTCCGGCACCGGCACCTCTTCCAGGACCAGGGGGTGTTCCTCCGCGGGCTTGGGTTCGTAAAGACGCCAGGCTTTCATGGCTGCGCCTCCGGCTCGGTATAGGCTTCTACCGGCCACGGCAGCCGGCGTCGGATTTCGGCTTCCATTTCGTCCAGCAGGCGTTCGGCCTGTTCCGGCGTTTCGGCCCGGGCCATCAGCCGCAGCACCACGCCTCCCGGTTTGCAGGTCATGCCCAGGACGGGGTTGGCCTGCTTTTCCAGGTCGCCCACGTAGGCGTCGATGTAGGCTTCGGGCACGTTGCGGACCAACAACCGACGCAGGCGGAAGACGCCGGCCTCCCCAAACCGGGCCTGCAGGTAGGGCAGGGCGTGCTCCAGGAACATGGCTTTCATCTCTTCCGGCACGCCGGGCAGGGTGAGCAGGACCCAATCCGGACCTTCCACCACGAAGCCCGGGGCCACCCCCACCGGGTTGGGCAGGGCCAGCGCGTCGCGCGGCAGATAGGCCATGCGGCGGGCGTTCGCCTTGGGTTCCCGGCCCCGGCTGCGAATCCGGGCCACGATGCCCTGCCACAGGTCTTCCCGGAAGTCCAGGGGGCGGCCCACGGCCTGGGCCAGGGCCTCCCGCGTCGGGTCGTCCACCGTGGGGCCAAGGCCACCTGTGACCACCAGGACCCGGCTTCGGGCCAGGGCCTCCCGCGCCGCAGCCACGATTTCCTCGTGGTCATCGGGCACCACAGTGATGCGCCGCACGTCGAAGCCCGCGGCCTGCAAGTGTCTGGCCAGGAACACCGCGTTCGTGTTCAGGGTTTCCCCCACCACGAGTTCGGTGCCGATGTTGAGGAGTTCGGTGCGTATCATGGGACCTGCCCCAGAAGTGAAGATGGGGAAGGGCACATCGCGCCTTCCCGCCGCGTCACCGCACGATGTGGGCCGACTTGCCGTTGACCAGCACCCGAACCGGCGGGTTGGGCGGCTGGATGTTCAACACCACCTTGAAGGGCTGAATCACCTGCGCGCAGGCCACGTCCTGGGCCGGTGGCTCCGCGACCAGGCGGATGTCCACGACGCCCGGCGGTACCTTGGGGTTCAGCACGGCCCGCAACTTGTGGCACGGGGTGGGCAGGTCCCCTTCCACGATGACCTGCAAGATGGGCTGCATCCACAGTGCGGCCACACTCCGGATGGGCACCTGGGGCAGGGACGCCCCTTCGGACCAGGGTTCCAGGGGGATGGGGGTCGCACCGGGCACTTCGGGCACCCGGGCCTGCACCGGCGTAATCAGGACCATCGCGGTGGGGGTACCTTCGGGCACGGCGGCCGAGGGCGTGTTTTCCGCCTGCGCCCGGCAGCCGTTCAGGGCCAGCGCGCCGGCCAGGGCCAGCAACCACCATGCGCGTTTCATGGCTTCACCTCCGGGGGAAGGCCCGCCTGCCGGCGGGCCGGTTCCACGATTCTCCAAAGGCCTACGCCTGGGCACGGAACTTACGCCAGTACCGCTGCACACCCAGGGCCGACATCCACGTGGGGTTCACCTTCTCGTACCGTTCGTGTTCCTCCTGGGTCAGGCCGTCTTCCTGGCCCAGGTCCCAGGTCCAGGCCAAAAGTTGCTGGGTCAGGGTTTCGGCGTCGGGCATCTGGGGCATGTGGGTCTGCATCCAGGCATCCAGGCGGTCGAGGATTTCCAGAATGCGCTGCCCGTGCCATTGGGGGTCGTCCACCGGGCCGAAGTGGGTGAGCACCCACTGCCGGGCCGGAACCTGAAGGAGTTTTTGGATGCTGGCCCGCCACTGTTCCAGGTGGAACTCCGGCGGCGGTGTGGGCAGCCGCACGTGCCGGGAACCGGGCAGCCGCACGCCTGCGATGTCCCCGGTGAAGAGCACGTCGTTCCACAGGTAGGCGAAGTGGTGGGAAGCGTGCCCCGGCGTATCGTAGGGGACGAACACGTGCCCGTGCAGTTCCAGGGGCTGCCCATCTTGCGGGATGTTGACCTGTTCCTCGGGCACCGGGAGGAAGTAGCCCCAGAGCCGGTCCATGTCTTCTTTGTAGAGCCGTCCGGCCGAGGCCAGGAGCCGCTCCGGGTTGACCATGTGGGGCGCGCCCCTGGGATGCACGTGGATGCGGGCCCCGCGACGGGCCAGGGCACCGGCCGCGCCTGCATGGTCCAGATGGATGTGGGTCAGCAGCACGTCGGTGACATCCTCCAGGCGGTAGCCCAACCGCTCCAGGCCGCAGACTAAGGCCGGCAGGGTGCTGCCCGGCCCGCTTTCCACCAAAATCACGCCCCCCTCATGGGGGATGGCGAAGACCGCAATGGCTTGGGGGATGCCTTGAAAGTACAGGTCGATGACGTGGTATTCGGCCATGCCTACCTCCTCCAGGCCGGCAGGAAGGGACGCTGCCGTTGCACGGCTTCCGAAGCTTTGTCCAGGGCCTCCACTTCGTCGGGGGAAAGGGACCAGCCCAGGGCCCCCAGGTTTTCCTGCATCTGCCGCGCGTTCTTGGCTCCAGGAATGGGCACCGCGCCCTTGGCCATGACCCAGTTGAGGGCCACCTGCGCCGGCCGGCGGCCATGGCGGGCGCCGATTTCCTCCATGACCCGCAGCAGCCGGCGCAACTGTTCCAGGTAGGCCCGGTGGTAATAGCGTCGGCGCCAGTCGCGCGGGGGGTTGTCAGGGCCGTATTTGCCGGTCAGCATCCCGGAGGCCAGGGGGCTGTAGGCCACCAGGGTAATGCCGTGCTCCCGGCAGTAGGCCAGCAGGCCGGAGAACTCGGCATCCCGGTAGACCAGGTTGTACTCCACCTGGACCGCGGCCAGGGCGCCGCCCTCGGCTTCCAGGGTCTTTTGGATGCGTTGCAGTTGCTTCAAGGAGACGTTGCTCACGGCCACGGCCCGGATGCGACCGGCCTGCACCAGGGGGAGCATGGCCCGGAGCCAGTACTCCGGCGCGCGGGGCGGGAAGGGCCAGTGCAGGTAGTACAGGTCCACCGCGTCCCGGCCCAGGCGCTGCAAGGTCCCCTGCAGCGCGCGGCGCAGGCTGCGGGCCGTCCAGCGCCAGGGGTAAGGGAAGAACTTGCTGGCGATGACCAGGGAATCCAGCACCCCGGCTTTGCGGGCGAACTCGCCGATGAACCGTTCGGACCGGCCGCGGCCGTAGACCTCTGCGGTGTCCAGGAAGTTGATGCCGTGGTCCACGGCCAGTTGAAATGCGGCCTCCAGGTCCTCCTTGCCGTACCCGCGGCCATAGCCCCAGAAAAACCGTTCCCCCCAGGCCCACGTGCCCAGGCCCATGGGGGAAACGGTCAACCCGCTGCGACCCAGCGGCACCTGGGGGGTTACTCGTTGCGCTCCGCGGCGGCCGCTTTCGTCTGGGCTTCCAGACGCTCCCATATCTCCTTCTTCTCCTTGGGCGGTTCCAGGACTTTATCCACCAGCCCGTACTTGACCGCGTCCTCGGCCGTCATGTAGAAGTCCCGGTCGGTATCCCGCTCGATGACCTCCAGGGGCTGGCCGGTGTGCGCGGAAAGGATGAGGTTGAGTTTGTGCTTGAGCCGCAGGATTTCCTTGGCCTGGATTTCGATATCCGTGGCCTGACCGCGCGCGCCGCCCAGGGGCTGGTGCATGTGGATGGTCGCGTTGGGCAGCGCGTAGCGATAGCCGGGCGACCCGGCGGCCAGAAGCACGGTTCCAAAGGATGCGGTCATGCCCACGGCCACGGTGCTGATGGGGTTGGAAATCATCTGCATGGTGTCGTAGATGGCCATGCCCGCGTAGATTTCCCCGCCGGGGGAGTTGATGTACATGTGAATCAGCGCTTCGGGGTCTTCCCGATTCAGGTACAGCAGTTGGGCCACGATGAGGTTGGCCACCTGGCTGTCGATGGGAAAGCCCAGGAACACGATGCGCTCTTTGAGGAGAAGGGAGAAGATGTCGTACGCCCGTTCCCCGCGTCCGGTCTGCTCGATGACCATCGGAATCAAGCCCATTGGCTTGAACATGGCTGCCTCCTTCTCGTGAAGAATCGACGAACCCGTACTGTTGGCTGCCAAAAAGGTGCAGGAAAGGCGCTGCGCGCCTTTGGGTTCAGCCCTCCGCGGCGCTCGCGGGCGCTTCCGCCGGGGGCTGGGCTTCGGCCTGGGTCTCCTGGTCCTGGGAAGGTTCGGCCTGGGCCGCCGCCTGCCCTTCGGGGTCTTGGGCCTGGGTCGCTTCCGGTTCGGTTGGTTCGGGGGCTTCGGTTTCGTCGGCTTCCCCTTCTTTTGCTTCGGCCTCGCCCTTGGCGATGGCCACCAGCCGGTCCAGCGCCCGGCCCAGGACCCAGACTTCGATACGGCGTATGGCCTTCTGCTGCACGACCTCAGGGTTCTTCCGGATGTACTTGCGGGCTTCCACCTCGTCCCCGACTTCTTCGATGATGTCCATGGCCGCGCGCTCCAGCAGGCCGGCCATGATGCGTTCATCGGGCTTGATGTTCTCCTTTTCGGCCAGGGTGGAAAGCACCAGGTAGGTCTTGAGCCGCTTCTCGGCCCGGGGCCGGAGTTCCTCGATCAATTCCTCCCTGGTGATGCCCCGGGCTTCGAGGTACTCTTCCAGGGTCAAATCCTGGTCCTCCAGTTCCTGCTTCAACGCGTCGATTTCGTCCTCGATGTACACGTCCAGCATGGACTTGGGGTACGCCACCTGCACCTGTTCCACGAAGGTTTCGAGGACCCTGTCCCGGTACTCCCGCTCGTACTGCTCCTTCCGCTCCTGTTCCAGGTGCTCCCGCACCCCCTGGCGGAAGGCCTCCACGCTGTCGTAGTCCGTGTTCTCGCGGATGAACTCGTCCGTAATTTCAGGGTACACGGGTTGCTGCACGTCCAGCACTTCCACCTCGTACTCGAAGGTGTACCCGGCCATGGCCGCGCCTTCGGGGAAGGTGTAGGAAACCCTCTTGGTATCCCCTTTCTTCAACCCCACCAACTGTTTGGAAAAGCCGGGGAAGGGCCATTCCTCCGGGTCCTCGTCTTCCTTGACCAACAGGGTGACCTCTTCGGTCGGCACTTCCTGGGGTTCGCCCTCGGGCGGCGTGTACTTCCCCCGCAAGCGCATGTAGACCATATCGCCCACCTGGGCGGGGCGGTCCACGCTTTCCATCCGCACGTGCATGCGTCGGAGGTTGTCCAGCGCCCGTTCGATGTCCTCTTCGGTGACCTGGGGCGGCTCATAGGGCAGACGGAACTGGGTGTAGTCGCCCAGGTCCACTTCGGGCGGCAGGGGCACGTCGAAGACCAGGGTCAGCGGCTCCCAGGAGCGCACCTCTTTCAGGTCGCCGGGCGCGTGGGGGTCGAGGTCCGCGGCTTCGAGGATTTCCTTGTACAGGTCTTCGAGCAACGCCTCAAGGAGGGTTTCCCGAACCAGGGTTTCGCCCAGGTGCCGGACCACCATGCCATACGGCGCCTTGCCAGGGCGAAAGCCCGGGATGCGATATTGCTGGGAGAGTTTCCTGGCCACCCGCCGCTTGTAGCGGTTCAGGGTGTCCTCGTCGATTTCCACGACCAGGGTGGCGTGACGGGTTTCGGGGTCAACGGTCTTTTCGAGGATGTGGAACATGCCGGCCTCCCACGAGATGTTCGGGCTGAAGGACGCCCTGATTATACTCGCCGCGAATCCGGCCTGGAAAATCAAATTTCCTTTGGAAGATGGGTGCGTTTGCTTTCCCTCAGGTCGGGGAAGGCCCCGCGCGGCTGCTCGCATACCCGCTGAGCAGGCCGTAGACCACCCAATGGTGGGGCAGGGCCAGGGAATCGAAGCCGATGGCCAGGAGGAAAATGGCGGCCATGGCAATCATCCCGGCCCAGCCCGCCCAGCGGGCTTCGGGGTCCGGGCTGAGGGCCAGTTGCAGGGCCGCGCCCAAAACCGCGAGTTGGAAAGCAAGGAACACCCACAGGCCCACCAGACCGGTTTCGGCCAGCAGGCGGATGTACAGGTTCCGGGTGTGCATCATGGGTTCGCCCTTGCCGCCGGGGAGCAGGCTTTCGATGAACCAGGTGCTGAGTTCGCCGGAAGGCACGTGGGTATCCAGGTAGAAGGGCAGCAGGCCCAAGCCCACGCCCAGCAGGGGGTGCTCCTGATACACGGCAAAGCCGTACTGCCATTCGGCCCAGCGGCTGCCGGCCAGGGTGCGCAGCACCAGGTCGGGGGAAGCCCGCTGCCCGGCCCGCTGCATGCGCTTCCAGAGCCGCTCGAAGTGGGAGAACACGTACGCGTTCCAGCGCCAGATGCCCCACAGGGCCAGGGTAGCGAAGGCCACAAGCCCCAGCACGCCGGCGGCCACCTGCAACCACCGGCCCGAACGTCGGGCCTGTACGCCCAGATACACCAGCAGGCTGCTCCCGGCTACGGTCAGGAACACGGCCAGGCCCACTCGCGAGAAGGTGAAAAGCAGCATCCCCGCCAGGCCCAGCAGCAAGGGGGCTTCTGCCATGACCCGACCCTTGCGGGGCAGGGGCGAATGGCCCACCAGCAACCCGGCCCACAGCCAGGGGAAGAACAGGATGAGCGCCTGGGTCGCCAGCCAGGAAGGTTCGTACGTGGCCCCGGAAACCCGGCCGGTCTGCAAAGGCCGGGTGGAAACCCACTGCCGCTGCAGGGCGTTGAGCGTGCGGTACAAGTCTTCGTCCCGCCGGACGATGTACAGGGCCTGCAGGCTGCTCCAGACCAGCACCAAGGCCAGGGCCAGGTAGAGCACGGCCACGGTCAGGCGGAGGTATTGCGGGTGCCGACGGAGGTGCACCCAGGTCACCAGATAAAAGGAAGAGCCAATGGCCAGGGTCATGAAGCCCCGGACCACGCGTACCGGGGGCGTGAACCCCTGTTCCGGCATGGGCTGCAGCAGCAGCCCATGGAAGGACGCCACCAGCGCGACCACCCAGAAGGTCAGCAGTGCAGGGAAGGCCCTGGGCCAGGGGAGCCGCCACACCCACGGCAGGGCCTCCAGGAAGAACAGCCCCATCATGGGTAGCAGGGCCAGGGGCCGCACCACGGCCCGGCCTCCCAACACCCTGGGGAGCAGGGGGGAACTTTCCAGGGGCAGGGTCAGCAGCATGGCCACCCACAGGAAGAGGAGAAGGCCCTCATACCCCCGCGTCCACCAGGGGTTGGCGTTCCACCACCGTCGCAGCCTTTGCATGATATTCCCTCGTCCTGCCAGGCGGACGCCCGGCCCGGCCATGGGATGGCTTGATTGTACCCGCGGTCCGCAGTGCGCTGGCCGCAGACGGCCCGCGGCCCGGCGTTTTTCGTGTTTTGACATATCCTCACACAGAGCCACGGAGGACACGGAGTATCCGCTGGAGAAGCCCAAAATTTTCTCTGTGTCCTCTGTGGCTCCGTGAGAAAATACGATGGTTTTTGCTACTTTTGTTCGATTTTGAAAAACGCGTGGCCCGCGGCCGCCGGCCCAAAATCCGCCCCACCGCCCAGGGTGGGAGATGGTATGATTTTTTCCATCCCGAAAAAGGGAGGTGCGCTATGGGTAGGTTCTTGCGTGGATGGGTGATGGGCCTGCTCATTGGCGGCGTGATTGCCCTGCTCCTTGCGCCGGATTCGGGCGAGGGCACCCGGCAGCGCCTTCGGGAGCGGGCACGGCAGATGTGGGAAGAACTCCGCCAGGCCGCAGCCGAAGAGCGGCAGCGCCTGGAAGCCGAACTGCGGAAGATGATGGACCAGGGGACTTCGGCTTCCTGAACGGGGGCCAGGGCCTTCACGAATTCCCCTGATTGACAAGCGCGAAGCAACGCCTTCGGAGGCCAAGCAATGCCCCGTTTCCCCCTTATCGACGCCCATGAGGACCTGGCCTGGAACATGCTCACCTTTGGCCGGGACTATACCCTGGACGCTTACGAAATCCGGGAACGGGAGCGCCGGGCCAACGCCATCGCGCCCCAGGTCAACGGCGAGACCCTACTGGGCTGGCCCCAGTACCAGCAGGCCGGGGTGGTCCTGGCCTTCGCCACCCTGTTCGTGGCCCCCAGCCGGAAACGTTCGGGCGCGTGGGAGAAACTGGTCTACGACACGCCCGAAGAGGCCGCCCACTGGAACCGGGAGCAACTCGCGGCCTACCGCCGGCTGGTGGAGGACCACCCCACCATGTTCACCCTGATTACCCACCGGCAGGCCTTTGAGGACCTGTGGCAACGTAGCACCCAGAACCTGGAGCAGGAACACCCCGTGGGGCTGGTGCTGCTCATGGAAAACGCGGAAGGCATCCTGACGCCGGAGGAAGACGTCCCCTGGTGGTACGAGCAGGGCCTGCGCATTCTGGGGCCGGCCTGGGCGGGCACCCGCTTCTGCGGCGGCACCGGGGAACCCGGCCCGCTGACCGACGAGGGCCGACGGCTCCTCCGGGCCATGGCCGAAGTGGGCCTGGCCCTGGACGTGAGCCACATGGACGAGGCCGCGGTCCTGGAGGCCCTGGATACCTACCCCGGCGTGGTGCTGGCCAGCCACGCCAATCCCCAAAAGGCCGTGGGCATCGCCAGCAATCGCTTTCTCTCCGACCGGGTGCTCCAGGGCCTGTTCGAGCGGGATGCAGTCATCGGTGTGGTGCCGTACAACCGCTTCCTCCAGGCCGGCTGGAAGCCTGCCGACGGCAAACAGGCCGTGCCCCTGCGCCGGGTGGCCGAGGTCATCGATTACATCTGCCAGAAGGCCGGCAGCGCCCGGCACGTGGGCATTGGCTCGGACTTCGACGGCGGCTTTGGCCGGGAGCACACTCCCGCGGAAATCGACACCATCGCCGACCTGCCCCAACTGGCCGACATCCTGGCCCAGTGGGGCTACATCGAAGCGGACATCCGGGCCATCTTCGCGGAGAACTGGCGCCGGGTGCTGTTGCAGGTTCTGCCATGAAAGCGGTCGGCGGTCAGCAGTGAGCGGTCCGCAGCCGGCAGTCGGCAGTCGGCGGTCAGCGGACTGCGCACCGCGCACAGCGGACTGCCAACCGCCCACAGCCCACAGCAAAGCGAGGTGCACCCATGCCCACCATGCTGGTCCGCCACGCGACGTTGCTGGTCACCATGGACGATGCCCGCCGGGAAATCCCCGACGGTGGCCTGTTCATCCGGGATGGCTTCATCGAGCAGGTGGGGCCTACGTCCAGCCTCCCCCAGACCGCGGACGAGGTCCTGGACCTGGACGGGTACATCGTGCTGCCCGGACTCATCAACACCCACCACCACTTCTACCAGACCCTGACCCGCGCGGTGCCCCAGGCCCAGAACGCGAACCTGTTCCAGTGGCTCAAGACCCTGTACCCCATCTGGGCCCACATCACGCCCGAACACATCCGGGTTTCCACGCAAATCGCCCTGGCCGAACTCGCCCTTTCCGGCTGTACCACCGCGTTCGACCATCTCTACATCTTCCCCAACGGCACGCGGCTGGAGGACGAAATCGAGGCCGCGCAGGAAGTGGGCCTGCGGTTGCATGCTTCCCGCGGGGCCATGAGCCTGGGGGAAAGCCAGGGCGGCCTTCCCCCCGATAGCCTGGTGGAGGACGAGGAATTCATCCTGCGGGATACCCGTCGGGTCATCGAGACGTACCACGACCCCCGGCCCGGTTCCTTCGTGCAGATTGTGGTCGCGCCCTGTTCGCCCTTTAGCGTGACGCCCGACCTGATGCGGGAAGCCGCGTCCCTGGCCCGCGCGTACGGCGTCCGGCTGCACACCCACCTGGCCGAAACCGAAGACGAGGAGCGCTACTGCCTGGAACGCTTCGGGATGCGGCCCGTGGCCTATATGGAAAGCCTGGGCTGGATTGGCCCGGACGTGTGGTTCGCGCATTCCGTGCACGTGAACGAGGCGGAAATCCGGTTGTACGCGCACTACCAGACGGGCGTGGCCCACTGCCCCACATCCAACATGCGGCTGGCTTCCGGCATTGCGCCCATTGCCGAGATGCTCACGGCCGGCGTGCCCGTGGGCCTGGGCGTGGACGGCGCGGCCAGCAACGACAGTTCCCACATGCTGGCCGAGGTGCGGCAGGCCATGCTCCTGGCCCGGGTGCGCGCGGGGTTGATGGGCGCTTCCCGCAGCGACCCGGACGCACCGGCCCTGATGACCGCGCGGCAGGCCCTGGAACTGGCTACCCGCGGGGGAGCGCGGGTCCTGGGCCGCACGGATATCGGTTCCCTGGAACCGGGCAAGGCCGCGGACTTCATCGCGGTGCGGCTGGACAAACTCCCCCTGGCCGGCGCACTGCACGACCCGGTCGCGGCCCTGGTCTTCTGCGCGCCCGTGCAGGTTGATTACAATGTGGTAGGCGGGCGCTTCGTGGTGCGGGATGGGGAACTGGTCACCCTGGACCTGCCCCGCTTGATTGCCCGGCACAACGCCCTGGCCCGGTCCCTGGTGAATGGCGAATGACCGGGCCGCGGGGTTGTCTTTCTGTCCTTCGAGCAACCCGCGCCGGCCCGTGAACCCCATACCGTGGAAGGTCCCCATGGTGTTTTCCCGATTTTCCTCGAAAACCAAAACCGCCAACCTCTGGGCCCAGGCCAAAAAGCCCTGGAAACAACAGGCCACCGAATACTTCATCCTCTACGTCCAAAACCCCGAGGCCTGGGACCAGGCCCTGGACCGGTTCTACGAGGCCCTGCGCCAGGCTTCGGAAAGCGGCGACCTCGCGGCCGTGCAGGACCTGATTCAGACGTGGCTGGAACAGGGCACCCCCTTCTGGACCAACGAACAGCCCACGGCCGTGGTCAACCTGGTGGCTACCCTGTTGCGCTTTCTGGGCCAGATTTTCCTGGACCTGGCCGCCCGGCTGGGGGAAACCGAGTTCCTCTTCCGCTGGTGGAACCAGGCCCTGGCCCTGATGCAGTGGGCCACGGAAAAGGCCCTGGAACGGGCCATGAAGGAAATCGAAGCCGAACGCGCCCGGCTGGAGCGGCTGGAACACGTCAAGGCCGGGTTCATCGTGGTCGTGGGCCATGAACTCCGCACGCCGTTGACCATCCTGGATGCCAACCTGCAACTGCTGCGGCAGATTCTCAACCAGGAAGGTCCCCTGGGTAAGGCCGAACTGGAGCGCATCGTCCACGGCCTGGAGCAGGGGGTACGCCGGCTGCGTATGTTGATCGAATCCGTGCTGGACCTTTCGGTGGTGGAAAGCGGCAAGGTGGCCCAGCGGCCCCAACCCATCTGGCTGGACCGCCTGCTCTACCGCGTGGTGGAAGACATGCAACCCCTGGCCCGGGAGCGCCGCATAGCGCTGCGCCTGGAACCCCGCAACCCGCCCAAGGCCCGGGTCCTGGGCGACCCGACCTACCTTACCAAGGCCATGTACCACCTGCTGGACAACGCCCTCAAGTACACCCCTTCGGGCGGTCAGGTCACCGTGCGCATGGTCGTCTACCCGGACGAAAAGGAAGTGGAAATCCAGGTGCAGGATACGGGCATCGGCATCCCCAAAGAGGCCCAGGAAACGATTTTCGAACGCTTCGTACGCCTGGGCGACCCCAACGTGTATTCCAGCGAACGCAACCAGTTCAAGGGCGGCGGCGCGGGGCTGGGCCTGGCCATCGTCCGGGGTGTGGTCCAGGCCCATGGCGGCCGGGTATGGGTAGAATCCCCCGGCTACGACGAAGAGCGCCTGCCGGGGTCCACCTTCTTCGTGCGGCTCCCCCTGGCCACCGAGGAAGAAATCCGGCAGGCCATCGCAGCCTTTGCCCAGGAGGGATGAACATGCAGCCTGCAAGGCGTCTGGCCCACGTCAAGCCGTACTACTTCGCGCAACTGGCCCCGGTGCTGCAACGGCTGCGTCGCGCGGGGGTGGAGGTCATTCGCCTGGACATGGGCGCGCCCGACGGCCCTCCGCCCCCCTTCGTGGTGGAAACCCTTGTCGAGGAAGCCCGCAAGCCTCACGTGCACGCCTATGCGCCCTACGGCGGCACGCCGGAATACCGGGCCGCCTGGGCCGCCTATTACGAACACCGCTTCGGTGTTTCCCTGGACCCCGAAACCGAGGTCGTGGGCCTCATCGGGTCCAAAGAGGGCATCTTCCACCTGACCCAGGCCCTGGTGAACCCCGGCGACGTGGTCCTGATTCCGGATCCCGGTTACCTGACCTATGCCCGCGCGGCCCAGATTGCGGGTGCGGAGGTCGTCTACCTGCCCCTGACCCCGGAAAACGGCTTCTTCCCCGACCTGGACGCGGTGCCAGAAGACGTGGCCCGCCGGGCCCGGCTCCTCTGGCTCAATTACCCCAACAACCCCACGGGCGCGGTCACGGACCTGGAGGGCCTGCGCCGCGCGGTGGACTTCGCCCGCCGCTACAATATCCTTGTGGCCCATGACGCGGCCTATGCCGACGTGACCCTGGACCCGGAAGTGCAGCCGCCCAGCATCCTGCAGGTGCCCGGCGCGCGCGAGGTGGCCGTGGAGTTCAACAGCCTTTCCAAGCGGGCGAACATGGCCGGATGGCGGCTGGGCGTGGCCGTGGGCAACCCGGAGGCCCTGCGGGCCTTGTATCGCTACAAGAGCCAGGTGGATTCCTCCCACTTCCGGCCCATGATGACCGCAGGCGCGGTGGCCCTCACCGACCCCCGCATGGAGGCCTGGATGCAGGCCCGCAACCAGGTCTACCGGGAGCGCCGTGACCTGGTACTGGAAGCCCTGCCCGGCCTGGGCATGACCGCAGCGTCGCCCCAGGCCGGCATGTACGTGTGGGCACGGCTGCCCCAGGGCTGGCCCAGCCTGACCTATTGCCAGCGGGCCCTGGAGGAAGCCGGCGTGAGCCTGGCCCCCGGCGCGATTTTCGGACCCCATGGGGAGGGCTACGTCCGCTTTTCCTTGGGCACGGCCACGGAAGACATCCGCCGGGCCTTGCAGCGGCTACAACGTTGGTGGAGGGAACAGGCCAATGGTCGATGAGCGCAGGGAGCACGAAAACCAGGAACCCACGACCCAGGCCCCGGTCTTCCTGGTGGACGATACCGGCGTGCAGCCCGTCCACGCGGAGGACCTGCTGGAGGCGCGGGAACGTCCCCGGGGCAAGGGCCGGGGGTACGCCACCACGCCAGAAAAAGAAAAAGCCGTGCTCGTGGGCCTGGAACTCCGCAAGCGGCCCGGCCTGTTGCCTTTGCAGGATTCCCTGGACGAACTGGAGCGCCTGGCCGAGACCGCGGGGCTGGAAGTGGTGGGCCGGGTGACCCAGAAACTGGACCGGCCCAACCCCGCGACCTACGTGGGCCGGGGCAAGTTGCGGGAGGTCAAGGCCCTGATGGAGGAGACCGGGGCCAAAGTGGTCATCTTCGACGACGAACTCACCCCCCGGCACCAGCGGGAAATCGAAAAAGTGCTGGGGGAAAACGTCAAGGTCCTGGACCGCACCGCGCTCATCCTGGACATCTTCGCCCAGCACGCGCACACCCGGGAGGGCGCGCTCCAGGTGGAACTGGCCCAGTTGGAGTACCGACTCCCCCGCCTGACCCGGGCCTGGACCCACCTGGCCCGGCAGGCCGGCGGCGGTGGCGGCCGGGCCGGTCGCATGGGCGGTGTGGGCCTGCGCGGTCCTGGTGAGAAGCAACTGGAAGTGGACCGTCGGGCCATCAAACGCCGCATCGCGCAACTCAAGCGGGAACTGGAGGACGTCCGAGCCCACCGCGCCCGGTATCGCGCGCGGCGACGCAAGAACCGTCTGCCCGTGGTCTCCCTGGTGGGCTACACCAACGCGGGCAAATCCACCCTGCTCAACCGCCTGGCCAGGGCCGAGGTCTACGTGGCCGACCAACTCTTCGCCACCTTAGACCCCACCACCCGCCGGCTGGAACTTCCGGGCGGCCATGTGGTCCTGCTGACGGATACCGTGGGGTTCATCCAGAAACTGCCCACTACGCTGGTGGCTGCGTTCCGGGCCACGCTGGAGGAAATCGCGGAGGCCGACCTGCTCCTGCACGTCATCGACATCTCCCACCCCAACGCGGCCGAGCACGCGGTGGCCGTGTTGCAAACCCTGGAGGAAATCCAGGCCGACCACGTCCCCATGGTGTACGTGTTCAACAAAATCGACCGGCTGCCCAACCCCGAAGCCGTGCAGCAGGCCCTGGCCGACCATCCCAACGCGGTGGCCATCTCGGCCCTCAAGGGCATCGGCCTGGAGCAGCTTCTGGAGGTGATTCGGGAGCAACTCTTCGCCCGGTACGAGCCGGTGGAGGTCAAACTGCCCTACACCGAGGGCCAGTTGCTCTCCCTCTTCCACGAATTCGGCCACATCGAACGCATCGAGCACCGGCGGGATGGGGTCTACATCAAGGGCCGCCTGCCCGGTCGTTACCTGGCCCGGTTCGCGCCCTATCGGGTGGAAGCGCAGGAGACTGCGCCTTCCCCATGACCGCAGGGGCTTGGGGAGCCGCTTCCCCGGCCCGGAACCCCGCCAAGACAGGATTCGCCCATGTTGCGCCGTTGGTGGCAGGAAGACTTCAACGCCTGGCTGGACCGGGTGGCCGAGTACCTGGCCCATCGCAAGGGCCTGTTGCCCATGGTGGGTCTGCTGCTCGTGCTGCTCAACCTGCTGTTGCAACCCCTGGCCGGGGTGCCCGTGTTGGGGCCTTTGATCCGCATCGACCTGTTCCTGCACCTGGGGGTGATTCTGGCCATCTTGGGTTTCCTTCTGGCCTGGGCTTTGTAACCGCGAAGCCCGCATCCTATTCTTTGAGGTATGCCCATGGCTTGGGAACGCGCCCATGTGGACGCTGGCTGGCCCGTCGCGGAACTCATGCCCCATGTGCGACGGGTGCTGGAACTCATCGGCGAAGACCCGGAGCGGGAAGGCCTCCGGGATACCCCCGAACGGGTGGCCCGGATGCTGGCGGAACTGACCTCTGGCTATCGGGTTGACCCCAAGCGGCTGCTCAACGACGCGGTGTTTTCCTCGGATTACGAAGGGCTGGTGCTGGTCCGCACCATCGAGTTCTACAGCCTGTGTGAGCACCATCTCCTGCCCTTCTTCGGCACCGTGCACGTGGCCTACGTGCCCAATGGGAAAATTATCGGGCTGTCCAAAATCCCCCGCGTGGTGGAGATGTTCGCGCGGCGGCTCCAGGTCCAGGAGCGCATGACCCGGCAGATTGCCGACTTCCTGGAGCAGGTGCTGCACCCCAGGGGCCTGGCCGTGACCGTAGAGGCCGCGCACCTGTGCGCCATCATGCGGGGGGTGCGGAAGGAACAGGCCCGGATGGTCACCCAGGTGGTGCGGGGCGTGCTGGCCGAGGAGACCCCGCTGCGGCAGGAGTGGCAGACCTGGATTCAGCAGAGCATGACCCGAAGTCAGGGCCTGCTCCCCGGAGGCTGTGCATGAGTTTCACCATCGGCATTGCCGGTGGCAGCGGTTCGGGCAAGACCACCCTGGCCCGGCTCATCATGGAACACATCGGGCCTGAGCACATCGCCTTCCTCCCCCACGATGCCTACTACAAGGACTTCTCCCACCTGCCCTTAGAGGAACGGGCCAGGCAGAACTTCGACCACCCCAACGCGCTGGAGACCGACCTGCTCATCGAGCACATCCAGGCCCTCAAACGGGGGGAACCGGTCCACCGGCCGGTCTACGACTTCGCCACCTACAGCCGCAAGCCCGAGACCGTGCTCGTGGAACCCCGGCCCGTGATTCTGGTGGAAGGCATCCTGGTGCTGGCCGAACCCCGCCTGCGGGCCTTGTTCGACTTGAAACTCTACGTGGATACCGACCCGGACATCCGCTTCATCCGCCGCCTGCTGCGGGACATCCGCGAACGGGGCCGGACCCTGGACATGGTCGTGGAACAGTACCTGCGCACCGTGCGGCCCATGCACCTGGAGTTCGTCGAACCCTCCAAACGCTACGCGGACCTCATCATCCCCGAAGGCGGCCTGAACACCGTGGCCCTGGAGGTCATCCTGGCCAGGATTTGGGATAAACTCAGGAAGGAGATGTGAGGGGCGCGGGGCGCAGGGTGCTGTCCGCAGTCCGCAGTCGGCGGTCGGCAGTCAGCAGAGAGAAAAGGAGGGGCGGGTATGCGGTGGGGGGTCCGCTGGCTCGTCTTTGGTGTGCTGTTGGTCCTGGGGGTGCAGGCGTGCACGGCGGGTCCCCCGCGGTGGACACCATCCCCATCGCCGGCTGCGGCCGGCTCGCGCGCCGCGTCCCCAACGCCTGCGTCTTCCCCCACGCCTACGCCTGCGGGTGCGGTCCGCATCCTGGCCTGGGACCCGTGGCCGGGGAGCCTGCTCCCCATACAGGATGCGCGCGTGCGCCTCACCTTTGAGGCGGCCATGGACCGGGACGCGGTGGCCCGGGACCTCGCCGTCTTTACCCAGGACGGCCCCCTGCCCTTTACCCTGCACTGGCGCGACGACCGCCGGCTGGAGGTCACGCTCCCGCGGCTGCCGGCCGATGCGACCATCACCCTGCGGCTGACCGGAGCAGCCCGGGACGCCCAGGGTCGGCCCCTGGGCCGCACGTACCGGCTCGAATACCGCACCCCGCCGCCCCTGCGGGTGGTGCACATCACCCCGTCGAAGAAGCGGGAAGTGGACCCCCGCACGCCCATCGTGCTGGTGTTCAACCAGCCGGTGGTGGACCTGACCCAGACGCAGGGCCCCGCGGAGCCGCCCTTCCACCTGGAGCCGGAAACGCCCGGCCAGGGCCGCTGGGTCAACACCTCGACCTACGTCTTCGAACCCGAACCCTACCTGAAGCCCGCGACCCGCTATACCCTGACCCTGAAGGCGGACCTGCAGGCCGCGTCCGGCGCCCGTGTGCCCGAGGCGGCCCGCACCTTTTCCTTCATCACCCAACCCTTGAAGGTGTTCGTGGACATCGACTTTGAATACCCCCAGGTTTCGGGGTGGAAAGGCACCCTCCGGGTGGGCCGCACGCCGAAAATATGGCTGCGCCTCAACCTGCCGCTGCCCCTCACGGTGGTGGCGGAAGCCCTGTGCCTGGCCCCCGACGACCGCGCGGACGCGTGCCTGCCCCTGCAGGGGGAAATGTACGAGGAAGATGAGGACGGTGTCCGTTACGCCTTCACCCCCCGGCAACCCCTGGCGTTCGACCGGACGTACCGGCTCACCGTGCGGTTTCCGGGCCTCGCGCGGGAAATCGTCCGGCGGTTCCGCACCGTCCGTGAGGACGTGCGCCCGGTTTGGGTATACGACCTTGACGAAGCAGCGACTGCACCCGTCCCCAAGGGCGAACCCCTGCAGCCCGTAACCCTTAAGGGATACTGGCCGGGCTTTTATGTAGTCTTCGATGGCCCCCTGGCCGAAGGCCAGGACTGGAGACGCTTCCTGAAGGTCTCGCCCGAAGCCACGTTTCAGGTCTATGCCTGGCCCTGGGCCGGGGTACTCATCGTCGAGTTGCTCGAATTCCAGGGGGATACGGTCCACACCTTCACCCTGGAACCGGGGTTGCGTACGCCCTGGGGCAGCCGCATCGAGCAGGCCTGGCAGTGGCAGGTACGCACGCCCCCGGCCCCGCGGGTGTTGACCCTGGGTATCTGGCGCAACCAGGCCCTCTACCCGCAGGGGGAAACCCGCCTGACCGTATACGCGGCCCAGGTGCCCCAGGGCCGGCTTGTGGTCACACCGGTCCGCGGGCCGGTGGCCGAAACCTGGCTTGCGGTCCGCGATGGGATATGGCCCGGTCCGGAATCCCTGGACGTGCCCATCCTGCACACGGTCTTCGACGTGCCGGCGGGAAACGACTTCCAGGCCCTGCCTCTTTCCCTGGAGACCGAGCAGGGTCCCCTGCCCACCGGTCTGTACCTGGTCCAGGTTTCGGAGGTTTACACGCCCCGGGGCGAGCAATTGCTTGGGGATGATGTTCTGCTCGCGGTGGTGAATGCCCATCTCACGGTCAAACAGGCAGCGGATGGCCTTTGGGTTTGGACCGTGGATATGAAGACAGGCCGACCTGTGGCCGGTGCCCAGGTCCAGGCATATGACGCCTTTGGCGAACGCCTCTGGACGGGCACCACCAACGGCCAGGGGCTGGCCCGGTGGACCTGGGACCCTGAGGAAACCCAGCCCAAAGTGGCCCTGGTGGTGCTGGGCCAGCCTGGTGGGGCCGGACCCTTTGGCCTGGGTTCCCCCGAATGGGACGACACCATCGCCCCCTGGGAGTTCGGCCTCGATTCCGCCTGGAGCGTTGGCCCCCGCTGGGTGGCCGACCTGATGCCGGACCGATTGCTCTACAAACCGGGGGATACGCTCCACTTCCGCCTGGCGGTGCGCCGGGCCCTGGACGGTCGCTACCGCCTGCCCCCGCCCGGCCTGGCCCTGACCTGCACCCTGGAACCGGATGCCTTTGCGGACGTGGGCGATTCCCTGGCCCGCACGCGGCTCACCCTCTCGGAAGAGGGCGTGGGCTATGGGTCGCTGTCCATCCCGCCAGAGGCCCGGCCCGGCACCTACTTCCTGAAATGCCGAACGGAAGACGGCGAAGACCTGGTCGCGTCCCAGGCCGTGGACGTGGCCTTCTACCGCAAGCCCGCGGTGCGGATTGAACTTACGCCCCAGGTCCGGCCCGGCCAGGTGCGGGTGCACCTGGTTTCCCGCTTCTACAGCGGGGGCGCGGTCGGGGGGCTGGCCTTTTCCTGGGAAGCCTATGCGCGCCCGGCCCCCGTGAACCTGCCCGGTTACCAGGTAGGCGATGGCTGGTGGTGGGAACGGAGGCCGCGGTTCCTCGATTACCCCGAACCCGATGCCTGGACCCCCATCGCCAGAGGCGAGGGCCGCACCGACGCCCAGGGCCAGGCCACCCTGACCCTGCCCGCGCACGCGCTTCCCGAAACCCCGACCGTCATCACCATCCTGGTGCGGGCCCGGGGGCCGGATGGCGTGCCCGTGGCGGCCCAGGCCCAGGTGGATTACACCCCGGTGCCGCTTTACATCGGTGTGCGGACCGACCCGCCCTGGCCCAAAACCGGCCAGGAGGTCCGCCTCACGTTCCTGGTCGTGGGGCCGGACGCCGCGGTGCAGCCCAACGAACCGCTTCAGTACACCATTTACCGCATTGACCTGGACTGGGTGACCACAGGGCAGGGCACGGAGGAAGCCCTGGCCACCTACACCCCGGTGGCCCAGGGTCGGGTCACCACCAACGAGCAGGGCCGGGCCGAACTCCCCTGGCGGCCCAACGCGGCGGGGCTGTATGGCGTGGTGGTGCAGGCCCGGGGGACCCGCACCCGGACCGCCTTCTGGGTAACCGGTTCGGACTTCGACTGGAACCCCGGCCCCCACGCCCGCATCGACCTCATCCTGGAGAAGGCCCGATACCGCCCTGGGGAGACCGCGCGGGTCTTCATCCCCAACCCCTGGCCCGAACCCGCCCGGGCTTGGCTGACCCTGGAACGTTATACGGTGCACCGGAGCCGCTTCCTGACCGTGCCCCCCGGCGGCATGTGGGTCTCCTTCCCGGTGACCGAGGCGCACATCCCCAACATGTACGTGAGCGTCACCCTGGTGGGGAAAGACGCGCAAGGCCGCTTTGCCGCCCGCTTTGGCCTGGCCGAGTACCGGGTCGATATCGAAAGCCGGCGTTTGCAGGTCACGGTGCGCCCCGAACCCCAGACCGCTCGGCCGGGCGACCAGGTGACGCTGCGCCTGCAGGTGCGCGACGCCCAGGGCCGGCCTGTGCAGGGCGTCTTCAGCCTCGCGGTGGTGGACCAGGCCCTGCGGGACATCACCCAGGGCCGCCTTCCGCCCGTGGAAGCCGTGTTCTACACGCCCATGGACCTGGGCGTCCCGACCGGGCTGGCCATCACCCAGGACCTGTATCGCAACCAACGGCCCCCGGCGTGGGGAGAGGGAGGCGGCCTGGGCGGTGGGATAGTCGTAGGCGGCGAATCCGAAACCGCAGCCGTCCTGCCCACGCCTTCCCTCCGCCAGGACTTCCGGGATACCGCGTTCTGGCTCCCGGAGGTGCGCACCGACGACCAGGGCCAGGCCACCGTGACCTTCACCCTGCCCGACAACCTGACCACCTGGGACGTCTGGGTCCGCGGCCTGACCGCGGATACCCGCGTGGGCGAGGCCCACGCCCAGGTCCTGAGCACCCTGCCTGTCCTTCTGGAACCCATGACCCCCGACTTCTTCCGCCGAGGGGATGAGGCCCGCCTTGCCGTCCTGGTGCGCAACAACACGTCGGAACCCCTGACGGCCCAGGTCACCCTCACGGCCCAGGGGCTGCGGCTGGCGGACCCGGCCACCCAACAGGTCGAGGTGCCGGCCCAGGGGCAGGCCCTGGTGACCTGGTGGGCCCAGGTGCGGGACGAGGCCCGGCAGGTGGACCTGACCTTCTCCCTGAAGGCAGGGCCGTACGCGGACCAGGTGCGGCCCGCGGGCGCGCCCTTCCCCGTGCTGGAACACTGGGTGGAACTGCGGCTGGGCCAGCAGGGGGTGCTCGAAGGCGGCGCCGCGCTGGAACTGCCCTTCACCGTGCCCGCCTACGCGCGGCGGGGCCAACTGCAGTTGCATCTCGCGGCGACCCCGCTGGACGCCCTGGACCTTTCCCTGGGGGCTTTGGAACGCTTCCCCTACGCGTGCAACGAGCAACTGGCCTCCCGCCTGTGGGCGCAAAGCGTCCTCTTGCAGGCCTGGCAGGCCGCCGGCCGGGGGGAAACCCCTGAAGCCCGCATGCTTACAGCCCGCATCCTGGCCACCTGGCAGGAACTGCGGCGGCGCAGGCTCCCTGGCGGATGGGGCTGGTGGCCGACCCAGACCCAGGCTTCCCCCATGATGACCGCGTACGTGCTGTGGGCCGCGTGGCAGGCCCAGCAGGCCGGCGTACTCCCGGCCCAGGACCCGGACCTGGAGGCCGGTCGCGCGGCCCTGGCGCGGCTTTCCCCCAAGACGCTGCGGGACCTGCCCCCTGACGTTCGGGCCTTCGTGTTCTTCGTCATGGACGAAATGGGGATGCCCCTGCCCCGCGGTTGGGCGGAAGGGCTGACGGAAGCCGTCCTGGGCCCCGCGGGGCTGGCCTTCCGGGCCGCGCTGTTGGCCCGGCATGGGACGCCCGACCAGGCCCAGGCCGCATGGCAGGCCTTGAAGGATAGGGTCCGGTACGAACCCGATGGCGCGGCCATGTGGCCGGCCGGGGCCGATATCCCCTGGTTCGATGGCGTCACGGCCACGGCCGCGGTGGTGTACGTGCTGGCCCGGGAGCGGCCGGAGGAGGCGGTGCTGCCAGCCGCGGTGCAGTACCTGCTGGGCCAGCGGGGGCCGGATGGGTTCTGGCAGCACACCTTCGCCACGGCCTGGAGCCTGGCCGCGCTGGGCCGCTATGCCCAGGCACTGCAAACCCAGGGCCAGGCCACGGCCGCCCGTTACCGGGCGCTCCTGGATGGCCAGCCATGGAAGGCGGGTGTGATCGAGGCGGCCCAGCAGTTCACCCAGGACCTGAAGCCCGGGGTGCACCGCCTGGGCCTGTACAACCTCGGCGAGACGCCCTGGATGTACGCGGCCCTGGTGCGCTGGTCCGTACTGCCGGGCGAGACGCCACCCCTCAACCGCGGCATGATGCTCGAACGCACCTACGAACCCGTGGACTGCGGCCTTGAGACTTGCCCGCCCTTCGTGCAGTTCCGGGCCCAGGCCGGGCAGGTGGTCCGGGTGCGGTTGCGGCTCTACGTGTTCCAGCCCCTCTACTACGTGATGGTGGAGGATGCGCTGCCGGCCGGCGGCGTGGCCCTGAACCCCCGCCTGGCCCATGAAGCCGCCCTGGGCCAGGCCAAGGAGGGCCGCGACTGGACCTGGGACCGGGGTTGGGGCTGGTGGGCCTTCGACCCGCCCCAAATCTACCCGGACCGGGTGGTCTGGGCCGCGCGGCACCTTGAACCCGGCACCTACACCCTGACCTACCTGCTGGATCTGCGCTATCCGGGCCGCTACCAGACCACGGGGGCCAGGGCCTGGGCTTTCTACCGGCCCACCCTGCAGGCCTTCAGCCCCGGCGCGGTGTGGGAAATCGTCCCCCCGGAGCGTGAGTAACGCCCGGTGCCCGGTGTGCGTTCATTGACGCGTTCCCCTGGCCATGGTATGCTTGCCCACGCCATAAACAGTGGCTAACTTGCTGCGCGGCCGACCCGGTTGGGCAACGGGCCGCAGAACGGGCGGTGGCTTCCCTGTGGGCGACCGGGTTTCGCTATGCCCCAAGGGGAGACGAACCGCCGCTTTTCCGGTGGAAGGAGGTGTACCATTCCGCAGCGCACGTCTTACCGGGTGAACGAGGCCATTCGCGCGCCGAAGGTCCAACTCATCGGGCCCAATGGGGAAAATCTGGGGGTGGTCTCCCGGGCCGAAGCCCTGCGACGGGCTGCCGAAGCCAACCTGGATTTGGTCGAAGTCGCGCCCAACGCGAACCCGCCCGTATGCCGTATCATGGACTACGGCAAGTTCCTGTACGAAAAGAAGAAAAAGGCCCGGGAACGCAAGCGCCCCAATCGGGACATCAAGGAAATGCGGCTTCGCCCCCGCACCGCGCTTCACGACCGGAACATCAAAATCCGGGAAGCGCGGGAGTGGCTGGAGGCGGGCCACAAGGTGCGGGTCGTGGTCCTCTTCCGGGGCCGGGAAATCACCTACCCCGAACTGGCCCTGAACAACCTCAAGGAAATCGCCCAGGAACTGGCGGACCTGGCCCGCGTGGAGGTCCCGCCCCGGCTGGAAGGCCGACGCATGGTCATGGTGCTGGCCCCAAGCCGGAAGAAGTAAGCGGGGCCTTCCCCTCTGGCCGGTTTCGAGTACAATGTAGGGCCGTTGGCAGCGGAACGTTTGTCATGGAAGGAGGCAACCCATGCCCCGTAAAGCGCGCCAAGGCAAGTACAAGATGAAGACCCACAAGGCTACGGCCAAACGCTTCCGGGTCACGCCCACGGGCAAGGTGCTGCGCATGAAGGGCGACCGAAGCCACCTGCGCCGGCGCAAGCCCAAGCGCAGCAAGCGCATCTTCCATCGGATGGTGCCCCAGGAGGGCAAGGGCTATATCCGCCGCATCCGCCGGCTGGCCCCGGGGTTGTGGCGGGGGGAAGGATGAACACGCGCAGGCCGCCCGGCGCCTGCCACCTTCTTGCGTGAGGGAGAACCATGCGGGTCAAGACCGGTACCGTACGTCGCCGTCGTCACAAGAAGATTCTCAAAATGGTGGAAGGGCATCGCGGCCCCAGGTCCCGGGTCTTCCGGCGGGCCATGGAGTCCTGGCTCAAGGCCATGTGGTACGCCTACCGGGACCGCCGCAACCGCAAGCGGGACCTGCGCCGCCTGTGGATTCTGCGCATCAACGCTGCGGCCCGGCAGCATGGGGTATCCTACAGCCGTTTCATGTACGCCCTGCGCCAGGCCGACATCCAACTCAACCGCAAGATGCTGGCCGAACTCGCGGTGCGGGACCCCAAGGCCTTCAAAGCCGTCCTGGATACGGCCATGGCCGCGGTCGAGGAATGACAGCCGCCCATCACCGCGAGCAAACGCATACCAGGGCAGCCAACCCGGTCCATGCAGGGCCGGGTTTTTCGCCATATCGGGGCCACGTTCAGGGCACCGGAGGGCATCCATGAACCCGCTTCCCCTGGTGGACACCCACGCCCATCTGGACTTCCCCCAGTTCGACCCGGACCGGAACGCGGTGCTGCAGCGGGCCGCGTCTTCGT
>JALXBY010000088.1 GCA_026991215.1 Anaerolineales bacterium | reverse complement strand
ACACCAACACCCACGCCCACCGCGACGCCCACGCCTACGGCCACGGCCACGCCCACCGCGACGCCTACAGCCACCCCAACCCCCCTGCTTGTGGTGGTCTACGGTACAGGGGGCCGGGGTGTGGTGCTCCGGCAGTGGCCGGCCGGGCCCATCATTGCCCGCTGGCGGCCCGGAACCCGTTTTCTTGCCTGGATGCACGAAACCCAGGTGGTGGGGCCGTACGTCTGGGTCCGTGTGCAGGACCCCGAAGGCCGGGTGGGTTGGGTGGCTCTGGCCTACATCGCGACCGTGACGCCCCCTCGGTAAATAAATCCGGGGAGGGCGCTTCCCTCCCCTATCCAGGCAGCCGCCTCCCCATGGGCACGGAGGGACTCGAACCCTCACGCCTTGCGGCACGGGATCCTAAGTCCCGCGCGTCTACCAGTTCCGCCACGTGCCCAGGCTGTTCCCCATTATACTCGGCGGTCTGGGCAGGGGTATAATCTCCGACCGCATGGCTCCAGAAGATTCACCTACGGAGGACGCGGATGAGCCTTCCCCCCCATGGTGGTGTGTTGGTCAACCGGGTGCTTTCGGGCGCGCTGGCCCAGGCCGCACGCGAGCGGGCCCGTACCCTCCCCTGCCTGCCCCTGACCCAGGCCCAACTGGCCGACCTGGAGATGCTGGCCATCGGCGGCTACAGCCCCCTGACCGGCTACCTGCGCCGTGAGGACTACCTGCGGGTGGTCCGGGAGATGCGCCTGAGTAGCGGCCTGGTCTGGCCCATCCCCATTACCCTGGCCGTACCCGAAGATTGGGCGCGGGACCTGCGTGTCGGTCAGGATGTGGCCTTGTGCGAAGGGGACCGACCCCTGGCCATTCTCCACATCGAAGAAATCTACCCCTACGACAAACGCCTGGAGGCCCAGGAGGTCTACCGTACCACCGATGAGGCCCATCCGGGTGTGGCCCGCCTGTATGCCCAGGGCGACCGGCTCCTGGCCGGGGACATCTGGCTCTTTGACTGGCCCACCGCGGCCAAAACCTTCTTCCCCGAATACCGCCTGACCCCGGCCCAGACCCGGGCCCTCTTTGCCCAAAAGGGCTGGAAGCGCATCGTGGCCTTCCAAACCCGGAACCCCATCCACCGGGCCCACGAGTACCTGCAGAAGGTGGCCCTGGAGATTGTGGATGGCCTGCTCATTCACCCCCTGGTGGGGGAAACGAAGAAAGACGACGTCCCCGCGGACGTGCGCATGGCCACTTACCAGGTGATGATTGAACGCTATTTCCCCAAGGACCGGGTGGTCCTGGCCGTTTTCCCCGCGCCCATGCGCTATGCCGGCCCCCGGGAGGCTGTGTTGCACGCGCTGGCCCGCAAGAACTACGGCTGTACCCACTTCATCGTGGGCCGGGACCACGCGGGCGTGGGCAACTACTACGGCACGTACGATGCCCAGCGGATTTTTGACGAGTTCCGGCCTGAGGAAATCGGCATCACGCCGCTGTTCTTCGAGCACGCGTTTTACTGCCACCAATGCGGCACCATCGTGACCGCGAAGACCTGCCCCCACGGTCCGGATGCCTGGTTGCACCTTTCAGGGACCCAGGTCCGGAAGATGCTCCGGGAAGGTCGGCCCCTCCCGCCGGAATTCACGCGGCCGGAAGTGAGCGAAATCCTGCTGGCGGCCTACCGAACGCCAGCCACGGTTTCCTCCAACGGCGGCCCGGGACCTGCCGACCGCTGACCGCGGACTGCGGACCGCGGACTGCCGACCGCGCACTATCCCATGTCCCCATCCCCCACTACTCCCCGGAAACAACCTGGCTCCAAGCCCCTGCTCGCGCGCTGGGCGCGGCCTGCGCTGTGGGTCATGGCCGCGTTTGCCTTGAGCAACGTGGTTGGCCTGGTGCGTCAGATTCTGGTTTCCCAGGCCTTTGGCACCACCGCGCCCATGGATGCCTTCAACGCCGCGAACCGGGTGCCCGATATGCTCTTCAACCTGGTGGCCGGGGGCGCGCTGGGGTCCGCGTTCATCCCGGTGTTTACCGAACTCCTCACCCAGGGCCGCCACGAACGGGCCTGGCGGCTGGCTTCGGCCCTGGCCCTGAACCTGGTTTTGATTCTGACCCTGACCGGCCTGCTGGTGACCTGGAGTGCGCCCTGGATCGTGGCCCATCTCCTGGCGCCGGGGTTTGCCCCAGCCCAGCAGGGGTTGACCGTGCAACTCCTGCGGGTCCTTATGCTTACGCCCCTGGTCTTTGGGCTGAGCGGCCTGACCATGGCCGTGCTCCATGCCCACAAACGGTTCCTGTTGCCCGCCCTGGCCCCCACCATGTACTGGCTGGGCATGATTTTTGGCGTGGTCGTGCTGGCCCCCCGCTGGGGGATTTTCGGCCTGGCCTGGGGCGCGGTGCTGGGTGCGCTGGGGCACTGGTGGGTGCAATTCCCCCAACTGTTGCGCCTGCCCCGCAAAGCCTGGGCCTGGACGTTGGGCTGGCGTATGCCCGAACTGCGCCGCATCCTGCGCCTGATAGGCCCCCGCTGGCTGGGCGTGGCCGTGGTGCAACTCAATTTCTGGATTAACGTGGTGCTGGCCTCCGGGATGCCCGAAGGCAGCCTGACCGGGCTGGATATGGCCTGGCGGGTCATGACCATGCCTCAGGTGGTGCTGGCCCAGGCTATCGCGATTGTGGCCCTGCCCACCTTCTCCGAACATGTGGCCCGCCGGGACCTGCCCGCGCTGCACCGGGCCTTTCGGGATGCCCTGCGCTGGATGGTCCTGCTGGCGCTGCCGGCGACTGTTGGGCTGGTGCTGCTGCGGGTGCCCATCGTGCAGGTGCTGTTCCAGCGGGGCCAGTTCGATGCCCATTCCACGCAACTTGTAGCCTGGGCCTTGCTGTGGTACGGCCTGGGCCTGCCGGCCCATTCCCTGGTCGAGGTTCTGGTCCGGGGCTTCTACGCGTTCCAGGATACCCGCACACCCGTAGCCATAGGCGCAGGGGCCATGGGCCTGAACGTGCTCCTGAGCCTGGTCCTCAGTCGGGCCTTTGCCCACTGGGGATGGATGCCCCACGGTGGCCTGGCCCTGGCCAATACCGTGGCTACCACCTTGGAGATGGCGGGCCTGCTCCTCTTGCTTTCCCGACGCCTGGGCCAGTGGGGATGGCAGGCCTGGGGCCAGACGTGGATACAAAGCGGTGCGGCCACCCTGGGCATGGCCCTGGGGTTACCCTGGTTGTGGAAAGGCCTTGCCGCCCGCGTTTTCCCCGCGGCCGCGTTGGGCGGCACAGTTGTGCTGGCCGCCCTTGTGTATTTTTTGCTCCTCGGCCTGCTTGGAGTGCCGGAAGTGCAGGGCCTCTTCCAGCGGGGCTGGCGATGGTTGGTCGAACGGCACGGCCCGAAATCGAGGTGACCCAATGCGCCTGCGCTGGTTCTACCCCCTGGGCCTGATGGCGCTGGGGTTGTTGGGGTTGCGTACCTACCAGTGGTTGCTGACCGGGGTCCGGGTACTGCGCCTGCGGCGCTTCCTCAACGCGCCGATGCGCTATGCCCACTGGCGCATCCAAGCCGGGAGCCAATGCCATGGCGCGCCCTTCCACTGGCCCACCACGGGCTATCCCGGCTTCCTCCGGCATGATGCCTGGGCGCTCTTCCACTGGCACACGGGTGTGGACATTTTCTCCGGCCGGCCACCGGGGGAAGAACCGGTGTACGCGGTGTACCCCGGCTGGCTCTACCGCTTCCCCCACTGGCGGGCTACCGTCGCCATCCGGCACGAAGACCCCCTGCGGCCCGGCCGCTTCCTGTGGAGTTACTACACCCACATGGCCGACGCCCAGGGCCGCTCCTTCATCGTGGAGGCCTTCCCGCCGGGCACCCAGGGCGTGTGGGTAGAAGCCGGGACCCTCTTGGGTTACCAGGGGAACTACTCCGGCACGCCGGGCCGACCCGTAGGCGTGCACCTGCACCTTTCCCTGGTGCGGGACGTCCACGGGCGCCCGGCCAACGAAGCCCGGATATGGAACACCCTGGACCCTTCCCCCTACTTCGGCCTGCCCCTCAACGGATGGGTGACCTGGCGACGACCGATATGTCGGTAGGGAGGGCGATGTGTGGTCAGCAGTGGGTAGTGAGCAGTCTGCGGTCGGCAGTCGGCGGTCGGATGTTGGCAGTGCGCGGTGGGCATCCCCTACCCGAACGAGCACCGACCAACAACGAACGACGACCGACCACCGACCAACGACCACCAACCACCGACGATCGACCCTCAACTCCTGAACATTTCCGCCAGCCAGCGGCCCAGGTTGCGGAAGTCTTCTTCTAACACAGGGCGCAGGGCCTCCCGGTACAGGCCCGCGGCCGGGTGATACATGGGCACGACCCAGCGGTGCTGCACCCGGTAGGGCTTGCCGTGTACCCAACTGATGCGGGCTTCCGGCAGGAAGTACCCCATGGCGAACCGCCCCAGGGTAACGATGACCGGCGGGTCGATGAGGCACAACTGGGCCTGCAGGTAGACCTGGCAGGCCTTGATTTCTTCGGGCTTGGGGTCGCGATTGCGGGGCGGCCGGCACTTGACGATGTTCGTGATGAAGACCTGGTCCCGGGGAAGGCCGGCCAGTTCCAGCAGATGGTTGAGGAACCGACCGGCCGCGCCCACGAAAGGCCGTCCGGAGCGGTCCTCGTAATAGCCCGGGGCCTCGCCGATGAGCATGACCCGCGCCCGGTCCGGTCCTTCCCCCGGCACGGCGTGGGTTCGGTGCGCGTGCAACGGGCATCGGGTGCATTGCCGTACGGCCTGGGCGACCTCGTCCAGGGTGTTGAACGTCGCCATGGGGGTTCCTCCTCCCGTGCGGGGCTGGGCAAGGGCCTTCAAACGTGCTCCAGGACCATGTACAGCCCGTCTTCCCAGCCTTGGGGCGTCTGGTAAAGGTTGCGGATGCGTCGGCGGATTTGAAAGCCCAGGCGCAGGTACCAGCGCAGCGCCCGCAGGTTGCTCACCCGGACCTCCAGGGAAAGGCCCTTCATCCCCCGCCGGCGGGCCACGGCTTTGGCCACCCGCATCAACCGCCGGCCATGGCCCTGGCCCTGGTGCGCGGGGTCAACCGCGATGTTCGCGATGTGCAGCAGTTCCCCCTGTTCCCACAGGATGAGATACCCGGCCAGACGCCAGCGGCCTGCTTCCCACACGTCCAGTACCCAGGCCCAGCCCAGGGGCCGGTGCAACTCCGCGGCCATGTGGCGCAGGGGCCAGCGGTCGGCTGGAGGGAGCCGTTGCAACAGCCCGGCCATGGGCAGCAGGTCGGCCTCCTGCATACGCCGGATGCGAAACCGCGGGGTGCGGCGGGTGGTGGTCATGGGCTTTTGAGGTAGTAGGGGACCAGGGTCACCGGGTCGTCCACCAGGCCCTTCTGCCAGCGCTCCCACGCGATGTGGGCGAGCCAGGCCGGTCGGCGCACCCGCAGGGGCGGCGGCACCAACTCGGCCTTGGGGTGGCCTCGCAGGGTCTCCACCACCTGGCCGTCGAACTCCCCGGTAACTAAGGTCGGCTCCAGGATTTTCTCTGGCAGTTCTTTGGGGGAAACCAAAAAGGGCGGGCCCTCCGCGTGCCAGTGGGTGCGCCGCCATCGGTACCATCCGGCCGCGTACCGGCCCCGGCCCATGGGCAACAGGGCCAGCAGCAACCGACCTTCGGCTTGGGGCACACCGGCTGCGGCCACGTCCAGGGAAAACACGCCCACCAGGTGCACCCGTCGGGCCAGGGCCATGGCCTTGGCCAGGGCCATGCCCGCGCGTAAGCCGGTGAACGAACCCGGACCGACGGCCACGGCCACGGCCCGGATTTGGTCCATTTTCACACCGGCCGCCTGGAGCATGTCGTGCATCCAGGGGGCCAGGGTGCGGGTGTGGTGCCGGCCCATCTTCCAATACACCTCGCTGATGACCTGCACGCCGTCGTAAAGGGCCAGGCCCAACCGTTCGGTGGACGTATCCAGCGCCAGGAGCACGGTCAACCTCCCAGAAGGGCTTGACGCAGCCGGCGGAGCAGGACCTCGCTGCGGGGGCCGCCGGCCTCGAAGCGCATTTCCCGTTGTTCCTCGGCCAGCCAGCGCAGGTGTAAGGTCAGCCGGTCCTTGGGGAGCCAGTCCCGGATGCGGTCGGCCCATTCCACGGCCATGGGGCCTTCCTCCCACATGCTTTCCAGGTCCCACGTGTCGAGTTCATAGGGGTTGGCCAGGCGGTAGGCATCCAGGTGGTAGAACCGGGCGCCATCGCTGCGTCGGTAGATGTTGACCAGGATGAAGGTGGGACTGGTGACCGGGTCGGAGGACCCCCAGCCCTGCACCAGGCCCTGGATGAAGGTGGTCTTGCCGCTCCCCAGGTCGCCTTCCAGGGCCACCACGTCGCCTGGTTGCAGCCACGCGCCCAGCCGCATTCCAATGCGCCGGGTCTGCATAGCCGAACGGGAAACGAACTCCAACGTATTGGGCCGAAGAATGGGCACGGCTCGCCTCCCCGGTTCCCGCAAGGCAAGAGGGTTCCTGCAGGGGTTCTGGCCATAGAAGGGTTTCGGGTATTCCAACGAGGCCCCGGCGGGTCGAAAGGCCCACACCCAAGGATGGGGTCGCCATTCAGAGGGCCCCGTACACGTGACATCGTGGGGAAGCGGCCCGGACCGCGGGGGCCCGGGCCTCCCCGTCATCCACCGGCCATCATGTGGATGACCCGAACATCGTCCCCATCCTTGAGGACGTACGAATCCCACTGCTCATCGGGGATGACCTCGCCGTTGACCGAGACGATCAGACGGGGGAAGGTGAAGCGCATCTCCTGGAGCAGGTCCCGGATGGTCATCCCCGGTCGCCACGGGATTTCGAACTTCCCGTTGTTGATGCGAATCATACCCCATGCCTCCCAAAGGGATTGCTGCCCAAGCCAAAACCCGTTGCCGGGGCTGAGAAAAAGATACCATGACTCCGCGGCAAAACGGGGTTGAGATAGAGCAAATTCACATGTAAGGGATATTTGGCGTTCTTGTCCCCCGCGATGGCCTTTTTGGGTGCTTGCAAAAGCCGTGTGCTTTCTCATGGAGGCACAGAGAACACGGGGGAAATTTTGACTTTTCCAATGGATACACTGTGTTCTCCACGCCTCGGTGTGAGCATATGTCAGACCATGAAAACGCCTGATACTTCGGGCAATCACCTTCCCTCACTTACGGAAATCCGCTAAAATCCAAATCCCCTGCGGAACACGGCCCGTGGAGGCCGGCCATGCGTCCATGGCTTCTGGGGGTGTCCCTTAT
>JALXBY010000087.1 GCA_026991215.1 Anaerolineales bacterium | reverse complement strand
CCTGGCCAACGCCCAAAAGCCCCAGGCCTTACGGGAGGCCATAGCAGCGCTGCGCCAGGGCCTGCAGCAACTGGTGGACATCCTGGAAGGCCGGGAGAACCTGGTACGCCATCCCCAGGCCCGGCCGCCCCAGCAGGAAGGTTGAAGCCGACCCGTCCCCATTCACACGTCTCCCCCTGGGCAAAGCCCGACCCCCACACCCGGAGGTTGCATCATGGGTTCCCGTCGCGGTCTTTGGGTCCTGACCGGCCTGGGCATCGCGCTGATTCTGGCCGGGCTGCTCGTGCTGCCCCAACTGCGCCAGCAGCAGACCCAGAGTGAGTTCGTCATCCCGCCCCAAAAACCCTACTACCGCCTGGCCGACGGCAACGCCCTGGGCAAGCCCGACGCCCCCCTGACCGTGACCGAGTTTTCGGACGTCCAGTGCCCCCACTGCCAGCGCTGGGCGCGCACGGTCGAAGCCCAGTTCGTTCAAGAGTTCGTGATACCGGGGAAGGTTCGCTTCGTGTACCGTTCCATGGGCGACTTTCTCGGCAAGGAATCCCTCTGGGCCGCAGAAGCCATGTACTGCGCCGAAGAACAGGGGGCCTTCTGGCCCTACCACGACACCCTGTTCGCCAACCCGCCGCAACAGGCCAACAGCGGCGCATATAGCAAGGAGCGGCTGGTGGCCATGGCCCAGGCCCTATCCCGGGCCCAAAACCTGGACCTGGACATCGAGGCCTTCCGCCAGTGCCTGGAAGAAGGCCGCTACGAGGAGCGGGCCAAACAGGACCAGGTGGACGGCCTGCGCTTCGGCGTCCGGGGAACGCCGTCCTTCGTCTTCCAGACCCAGGATGGCCGCTTCTTCCTCCTGGAAGGCGCGCAACCCGTGGAAGCCTTCCGCTACGCCCTCCAACAACTGGGTGTGGAGACATCCCCATAGTTGCTGACCCAAAGGAGGCACGCCCCATGACCCCTGTGCGCTTGGCCCTGGTGGGCTTTGGCAACGTGGGCCGGGCCTTCGTGCGGCTTTTGGCCCGCAAGCACGAAGACATCCGCGCCCGCTACGGCCTCGACCTGCGCATCACCGGCATCGCCACGCGACGCCATGGCATGGTCATGGCCCCGGAGGGCCTGGACCTCAACGTCCTTCTGGAGCGCATTCAGCAAAACCGGGACCTGAATGGCCTTTCCCCCCAGCCGGTGCCGGAAGATACCATCTCCTTCATCCAAAAGGTGCCGGCCGATGTGCTGCTGGAACTCACCCCGGTGAACTACGAGACCGGTGAACCGGCCCGCACCCACCTGCGCCTGGCCCTGATGCGGGGCATGCACGCGATTACCGCGAACAAAGGGCCGGTGGTCTACGGCTACCAGGAACTCAGCCAGTTGGCCCGGGAAAAGGGCCGCCGCTTTTACTTCGAGGCCACGGTCATGGACGGCGCGCCCGTGTTCTCCCTCTTCCAGGAGACCCTACCTGCGGCCCGGGTGCTGGCCTTCGAGGGCATCCTGAACTCCACGACCAACCTCATCCTGACCCGTATGGAAACCCACGGCGAGACCCTGGAACAGGCCGTGGCCTATGCCCAGAAAATCGGCATTGCGGAAACCGACCCCTCGGGCGACATCGACGGGTGGGATGCAGCCATCAAGGTCGCGGCCCTGGTCACCGTACTCATGGAGACGCCTATGACCCCGCACCAGGTGGAACGCCAGGGCATCCGCCACCTCACGCTGGAGGACATCTACCAGGCCCGGGACGAACACCGCCGCTGGAAACTGGTCTGCCGTGCGTACCGGGAAAACGGCCGTCTGGTGGCCCGGGTCGCGCCGGAAAAGGTGCCGGCCTCGTCCCCGCTGTTCAACGTCATGGGCACCTCCAGCCTGCTTCGGCTGGAGACCGACGTCCTGGGCGACCTTTCCATCCGGGAGGACCACCCCACGCCCGAGACCACGGCCTACGGCCTGCTGGCCGATACCCTCCGGGCGTATTTGGGGTAGCGGCCCGCGGTGCGCAGTCCGCGGTCCGCAGTGCGCGGTCGGCGGACGACGCACGGACTGCGCACTGCTGACTGCGGACTGCCGACTGCCTACTGCCCACTGCCGACTGCCAACCACTGACCACTCCCCATGCC
>JALXBY010000086.1 GCA_026991215.1 Anaerolineales bacterium | reverse complement strand
TACAGGTCCATATTGCACCCTACGCCGCAGTAGGGGCAGATGGTGCGTACAATGCGGTCGGGCTGGAGCATCTTGGGCCTCCTCACGGCGGGTTCCGCAGCCCATCGTCAGGCGGGGCCTGGGGTTACAAGCATACCAAAAAAGGCAAGAACCTGTGTTGGGGATTTGGGCAAGCAGCCCTGGCCGCGCGGGTATACTTCTCCCCAGCCCTTCCCCGGAAAGTTTGCCCCATGGAGACCAAGACGAAACTGGTAATCGCCATCGTTCAGGATACGGACACCGCCCGCATCATGCAGGCCCTGCTGGAAGCCGGGCATCGGGTGACGCAAGTGGCCACCACCGGCGGTTTCATGCGCCGGGGGGTGGATACCCTGATGATTGGCGTGCCCGCGGACCAGGTGGACGAAGTCCTGGACATCATCCGCCGGCACGTGACCGTGGGGGAAGACGAAACCCTGCGCCACGCCATGATTTTCGTGTTGCCGGTGGAAGAACACGTGCAACTGTAGGCGGCTTTAACGGAACCCTTACGAACCACTTACGCTTTTGCTAACACTCCTCCCTTAACTATAGAAGCGCCCAAGGTCCACTGCCTCAAAGCCCAAACCCCGGGAAGGAGGTGGAGCCATGCTGGCCAGGTGGGATCCCTTCCGCGAGTTGACCGCGCTGGAGCGCACCATGGACGAACTGCTGCGGGAGGTTACCCGGCCGTTGCTGCGCTGGGAGGAGCGGGAATGGCTGTGGGCGCCGGCCATGGACCTCTATGAGACCGACGACGCGGTGGTGGTCAAGGTCGCGCTGCCCGGTGTGGACCCGGAGAAGGTGGACATCCGCATCACGGGTGACACGCTGACCATCCGCGGTCGGGTGGAAGAGGACGTGGTGGAGGAGAACGCCACCTACTACCTGCGGGAGCGCCGGGCCGGTGCCTTCAGCCGCACGGTGCGGCTGCCCGTGCCGGTGATTGCCGACGAGGCCGAAGCCACCTACGAAAACGGCGTGCTGACCCTGGTGCTGCCCAAGGTGGAAGAGGTGCGGCCCAAGACCATCGTCATCAACAACAAGAAGGGCCGCAAAAAGTAAGCCCAGGGTACACACCAGCGGGCTATAATTAGCCCGACCCGCGACGCGGGCCCGCCACGGGCCCGCAAACTTTATCCCGGCCAGGAGGGTGCGCGATGCCATACTACAGCTTCCGATGCCTGGAATGCGGCCTGGAGTTCGAACGCCGGCTTTCCTTCCACGATTCCCTGGACGATGTGGAATGCCCGCGGGGGCACACCCAGGTGGAGCGCATCTTCCGGCCTCCGGCCATCATCTTCAAAGGAAGCGGGTTCTACGTCACCGACAACCGCGCCTCCAACAGCGCGAGCAAAAGCAACGGCAAAAGTGCAGAAAAGCAATCCGCCACCGCCGAGAAAAGCGCGGCCAAGGATTGAACCGTGTCCCAGGCCTCCGTGCCTTCCCTGGCGCAGGCCGTGGATGAATATCTGGCCACCCTGCAACAGGCCCGCAGTGCCAGCACCGCACGCACCTATGGCCAGGCTCTGCGGGTCTTCCTTTCCGTTTTAAAGGACCAGGGCCTGGAACCCCAGAACCCCATCACGGCATTGCGGGAAGACGCGGTGCTGCCCTTCCTGAAGGCCCTGCACCACCACGCGCCCAGCACGGAGCGGCTGTACCTGACCGCGGTGCTCCAGTTCTACACCTTCCTGGTGGCCCACTGGGACCTGGACCTGAACCTGGTCAAGGTGCGCCAGTTGGTGCGGCAGCACGCGCGGCGGCCTGGGGTGCGCCTTCCGCAGTTCCCCTACCGGGCCATCGAACAGTTGTTGGAAGCAGTGGACGCGCTGGCCCGCCAGCCTGCGCGCAAACCCCGGCTGCGTCTGCAGAACCTGCGGGACCGGGCCTTCCTCTGGACCCTGGCCCACACCGGCCTCCGGGTCCACGAGGCGTGCGCGCTGCGCCGCGGGGACGTGGACTGGGAAACCGGCCACGCCCTCATCGTGGGCAAGGGGAACCGGCAGGACGTGGTCCGGTTTTCCGGACGGGCCTTGCAGGCCCTGCGGGAGTACCTCCAGGCCCGGCAGGAACTGGACGCCCGCAGCGGCCGTCCCCTGCGGGCCCTTCCCCTGTTCGCCCGCCACGACAAACGGGCCGGCCGGCGGGTGCTGCCCATCTCCACGGTCACCGGACGGAACATCGTGCGGGCCTGGGTGCGCCGGGTGCTGGGTCCGGAGATGGAGGGGCACATCACCCCCCATGCCTTCCGCCACTATTTCGTGACCAGGGTGCTCAAGGATTCCGGCGGGAACCTCAAACTGGCCCAGCGCCTGGCCCGCCACCGCAACATCGCGGTCACCCAACGGTATGCCCACCTCAGCGACGCGGAACTGGACGCGGCCTATCGCGCCATCTTCGAGGAAGGGTAGGCCCGCCGGTGCCGCGCCGATAGATGCAGGACGATGGTCACGGCCCCCCAGCCCTCCTCCGAACCGATGGTACAATCCCCCTCGCCCCGCTCCTGGGCATCGAAGGCTTTGGCCTGGTGGGCAGGGGCGCTTATCTTGCTGCAGGGATGCCGAGGCACCTTATGGTGGACGCGCTACAGGGTGTGGGAAGCGGTGCCCCTGGCCCGTTCCCCCTGGCTGTTGGGCGCGCTGGCCTGGGGATGGGCGGTCTTCTTTGCCCTGTGGTGGTGGGCCTGGTACCGCCGGCGGCCCTGGGCCGTCTGGGGGTTCCCGGTCCTTTTCGCCGTGTATCTGGCCTTCCAGTGGCTGGATGCCTGGCTGTTGAGCGTTTCCCCTCTGGTATGGGTCGGGTGGCGGCCGCGGCTCCTCCGCCATCTCTTCGCGCTGGGCCTGGCCGTGTTCCTGGCCTGGCGCGCCCATCGAATGGGTCAGGTCCCTCCCTCGCGAAACAGCCCTGATGCCGACCTCCACCCCACCGCGGAGCAGAGCAATGAGCACGTATGAGTCCATGGAAGCGAAAATCCAGCGTCTCCGTGAACTCAAGGCCCAGGCCCTGCAGGGCGGCGGGCCGGAGCGCATCGAACGGCAGCACAAGGCCGGCAAACTCACCGCGCGCGAGCGGCTGGAATTGCTCCTGGACCCCGGCTCCTTCCGGGAAATCGACATGTTCGTCACCCACCGGGAGACCCGCTTTGGCATGGACAAGCGCAAATACCTGGGCGACGGCGTGGTCACCGGGTGGGGCACCATCGATGGCCGCCTGGTCTTCGTCTATTCCCAGGACTTCACGGTCATGGGGGGAAGCCTGGGCGAGGCCCATGCCCAGAAAATCGTCAAAGTGCTGGAAATGGCCATGAAGAACGGCGCGCCCGTCATCGGTATCAACGATTCCGGCGGCGCGCGCATTCAAGAGGGCGTGGTCTCCCTGGCCGGTTACGGCGACATCTTCTACCGCAACACCCTGGCTTCGGGCGTCATCCCACAGATTGCCGCCATCATGGGGCCGTGCGCGGGCGGCGCGGTGTATTCCCCCGCGCTCATGGACTTCATCTTTATGGTCCGGGGCACCTCGTACATGTTCGTGACCGGGCCGGACGTGGTCAAAGCCGTGACCCATGAGGACGTGACCTTCGAGGACCTGGGCGGCGCGGACGTGCACGCGACCAAGTCCGGCGTGGCCCACGTGGTGGCCGATAGCGAGGCTGACGCCCTCTACCTCATTCGGAAACTGCTGGGGTACCTGCCGCAGAACAACATGGAGGACCCGCCCTTCGTGGACACGGGCGACGACCCCCTGCGGGAAGACCCGGAACTGGACCGCATCGTCCCCACGGACCCCAGCAAGCCCTACGACGTGCGGGACGTCATCCGCCGGGTGGTAGACAACGGCGAGTTCTTCGAAATCCACGAAACCTATGCCGCGAACATCGTGGTGGGCTTTGCCCGGCTGGGGGGCTATAGCGTGGGTATCGTGGCCAACCAGCCCGCGGTGCTGGCCGGCGTGCTGGATATCAACGCTTCGGAAAAGGCGGCCCGCTTCGTGCGCTTCTGCGATGCCTTCAACATCCCCATCATCACCTTCGTGGACGTGCCCGGCTTCATGCCCGGTACGGTGCAGGAGTATGGCGGCATCATCCGGGCGGGGGCCAAACTGCTTTACGCCTATTCCGAGGCTACGGTGCCCAAACTCACGGTCATCTTGCGCAAGGCCTACGGCGGCGCCTACGACGTGATGAGCAGCAAGCACCTGGGCGCGGACGTCAACTTCGCCTGGCCCACCGCGGAAATTGCGGTCATGGGACCGGAGGGCGCGGTCAAAATCATCTTCCGGCGGGAACTGGCCCAGGCCGAGGACCCCGCGGCCAGGCAGGAAGAACTGGTGGCCCAGTACCGCCGGGAGTTCGCCCATCCCTACATCGCGGCCTCCCGCGGCTTCATCGACGAGGTCATCGAACCGCGGGAGACCCGGCCCCGGCTCATCAACGCGCTGCATATGCTGGCCAACAAGCGGGAACACCGGCCGCCCAAGAAGCACGGCAACATCCCCCTGTGATTTCCGAAAATCTTGGTTTGTGAAAACTGCGCGTGGCCGCCAGGCCGGGATGCTATACTATAGGCAGTTGCCTCCACCCACGACCGCGTAAGGAGCCGATATATGCTCTTGCAATATGCTCCCATCGCCCTGCTGTTCGTCTTCTCCCTGGGGCTGGCCTTGTTGATTCTGGTTCTGGCCCATGCCGTGGGGCCTCGCAAGGTCTCGTTCACCAAGTTCATCCCGTATGAATCCGGCATGGTGCCCATTGGCCCCGGGATGCGGCGGCAGCCCATCCGCTTCTACCGCATCGCCATGCTCTTTTTGCTGTTCGACATCGAAATCATCTTCCTGCTCCCCTGGGCTTTGGTGGCGCGCAAACTGGGCCTGTTTGGGTTCATCGAGGCCCTGATTTTCATCGTGATGCTCCTGGTGGGCTACATCTACGCATGGAAAGGAGGGGCGTTGGAATGGGAGTAGAAACCAAACTGGGCAACATGGGGGTGGTGACCACCACCCTGGAAGAAGCGGTCAACTGGGCGCGCACGCGCGCCATGTGGCCTTTGCTCTTTGGCCTGGCCTGCTGCGCCATCGAAATGATGGCAACTGCGGCCAGCCACTACGATATGGCCCGCTTTGGCATGGAACTCATGCGGCCCAGCCCGCGGCAGGCCGATTTGATGATCGTGGCCGGCCGGGTGACCCGGAAGATGGCCCCCGTGGTGCGCCGGCTCTACGAACAGATGGCCGAACCCAAATGGGTGATTGCCATGGGCGATTGCGCCTCCTCCGGCGGGGTGTTCAGCAACTACGCGGTGTTGCAGGGCGTGGATGAAATTATCCCCGTGGACGTGTACGTCGCGGGATGCCCCCCGCGGCCCGAACAGTTGATTCACGGCATCCTGACCCTGCACGCCAAAATCATGGAAAGCCACCCGCTGCGGGAGTCCTCGTAGCAGAGCCACGGTCCCCCGCCAGGGCGCGTGAAGCCCAGCACGCGGCGGCCCGCGGGCCAGCCATTCCCCCAAATTTTGGAGGTTAGGGGCATGGACGCCTACCTGGAACTGGTCGTACAGGCGTTACAGGACCGTTTCAACGTGCAGGTGGAGACCTTCCGGGATGAGGTTTCCCTCATCGTGCAACCGGAAGACATCGTCGAGGTGTGCCGCACCCTGCGGGACGAATACAACTTCGACTTTCTGGCCGACCTGACCGCGGTGGACTACTGGCCCCAACAGGCGCCCCGCTTCCACGTGGTGTACCAGTTGTACTCCTACCTGCACAACGTCGCCCTGCGCCTTCGGGTGCCGGTGGATGGCGAAGAACCGGAAGTCCCCACCGTGGAAGGCGTGTACCCCAACGCCAACTGGTACGAGCGGGAAGTGTGGGACATGTTCGGCATCAAGTTCGCGGGCCATTCGGACCTGCGCCGCATCCTGATGCCCTTCGATTGGGTGGGGCATCCCTTGCGGAAGGACTACCCCCTGGGCTACGAGGAGCCGCAGTTCACCTTCAACTTCCACGACATCGAACGGAAGAAGCCGCGGGCGCGTCGCGAATAACCCCTGAGCCGAGGAAATGCGGATGGCGCAAACGGTCACCCTTCCTGCAGATTGGGAAGAGCGAATCGAACAAATGGTTCGGCGCCTGATTACGGAGATGGTCGGCCAGGCCCTGCGGGAACGTTTGCCCCTGGCCGGTACGGAAGTCGAGGCCCGCTTCATAGAACTCCTGGACCGCCGCTTTGAACGCCTGCTCACCTGGCAGGACAAACGTTTTGAGGCAATCTTGCGGGAGATGGACGCCCGCTTTGAGGCCGCGGCCCAGGAACGCAAGGCCATCCTGGACATGATGAACAAGGGCTTCGAAGCCGCGGCCCAGGAACGTAAGGCCATTTTGGACATGATGAATAAGGGCTTCGAAGCCGCGGCCCAGGAACGCAAGGCCTTGCAACAGGCCATGGAAAAGCGCCTCGAGGCTCTGATGCGAGAGATGGACGCTCGTTTTGAAGCCGCGGCCCAGGAGCGCCAGGCTATCTTACAGCGTTTGGAAGGCCTTCAGCGACAGATGAACTTCATGTTGGCCTTGTTCGGCCTCTGGCTTTCCTTGCTTTCCCTGCTCGCCGGTTGGATTGCTCTGTACCGCTAACTTCCCAGGGAGGCGACCATGACCCAACACATGGAAATTACGGTCGATGAACTCCGTCATCTCTTCACCGAGCGGGCCCGCCAGGGCGAAACCATGATTCTCAACATGGGTCCCCAGCACCCCTCCACCCATGGCGTGCTGCGGCTCATGCTGGAACTGGACGGCGAGGTCATCGTCAATTGCGTGCCGGATATCGGCTTCCTGCACACCGGCGTGGAAAAGAACATGGAGGCCAAGAACTACATCAAGGCCGAGGTCATGGTGGACCGGCTGGACTACCTGAACACCATGGGGAACAACCTGGTCTATTCCATGGCCGTGGAGAAGCTGGTGGGCATCCACGAGGACATCCCGGAACGGGCGCAGGTCATCCGCACCATCCTGGTGGAACTGCAGCGGATTGCCTCCCACCTGGTGTGGCTGGGGACCCACGCGCTGGACCTGGCGGCCATGTCCGTGTTCCTGTACTGCTTCCGGGAACGGGAGATGATTCTGGAAATCTTCGAGTTGGTCTCCGGCCAGCGCATGATGACCACGTACATCCGTCCCGGAGGCCTCTGGCGGGACGTGCCGGAAGACTTTTACGACGCGGTCAAGCGCTTCATTGACTACTTCCCCCGCCGCATCGACCAGTACGAAGCCCTGCTCACCGAGAACCCCCTGTTCAAGCAGCGTACCG
>JALXBY010000085.1 GCA_026991215.1 Anaerolineales bacterium | reverse complement strand
TCGTGGGTAAGGTCCACGAAGCGGACCTCAGGGGCGCGGGCGGCCATCACGCCCTTCATGATGCCCACGAAGGGGTCCTGCAGGCCGAAGTCGGTAAGCAGGGCGATGGTGGCGGTCATGCCGGGCGCCTCCGGAGGTGGGTGCGCGGGAGGGGGTTCCACACCATCATGCCTGGCCTTCCTGGAGGCGGCGCCAGTCGGCCAGGAAGCGTTCGAGGCCGATATCCGTCAGGGGGTGGTGCAGGGCCTTTTTGAGTACCGCGGGCGGCGCGGTGGCGATGTCCGCACCGGCCTTGGCCGCTTCCACGATGTGCCGGGGATGCCGCAGCGAGGCCGCCAGCACCTGGGTGTGGATGTCGGGGTCGTTGCGGAACATGGTCACGATTTCCCGCACCAGGGTCATGCCCTCGGTGGCGATGTCATCCAGCCGGCCCAGGAAGGGGCTGACGTAGGTCGCGCCGGCCAGCGCAGCATACAGGGCCTGCACCGGGTTGAAAATCAACGTGGTGTTCACCCGGATGCCCTCCTGGGCCAGGATGCGGATGGCGGCCAGGCCAGCCTCGGTGATGGGGATTTTGACCACCACGTTGGGATGCCAGGAGGCATACTCCCGGGCCTCGCGCACCATGCCCTCGGTATCCGTGGCCACTACCTCCATGCTCACGGGTCCCTGGACGATTTCACAGATTTCCACGATGTGCTGGCGCACGTCGCGCGCGCCGGCCCGGGCCAGCAACGTGGGGTTCGTGGTCACGCCGGCCAGAATCCCCCAGGAAGCCAGCGTGCGGATTTCCTGCAAATCCGCAGTATCGACGAAGAGTTTCATGGCTTCACCTCCAAAACCTCCTGCTCCGCCCAAAGCGGGGCGGAGGGTCGTATCGGGTGGCAATCACGGCATGCGGACCACCACCCGGGCATTGGCCCACAGGCCTTCCAGGTCGTAGTAACGGCGCACTTCGGGGGTGAAGAGATGGAGAATGACGTCTCCGAAGTCGATGAGCACCCAGCCGGAGGTGGGTTCGCCCTCCACGCGGGCGGGCCATCCGGCTTCTTCGGCCGCGTCCAGGGCCGCGTCCCGCAGGGTTTCCAGCACCCGGTCCGTCGGCCCGGAACACAGCACGAAACTTTCGGCAATGGGGGTCAGGTGGGAGATGTCCAGCACCAGGATGTCTTCCCCTTTCTTGTTCTCCAACGCCCGCACCAGATGGCGGGTGAACTCCAGCGTACGGGGGTCGAGCAACCGTGCACCTCCTTTGGGGGACGTTCGCGCCTGGGGCTTCGGTCGAGGTTGCCTAAATTATGCGCCTGCAGGGGGGAAGAGACAAGGGCTGTGGGGACCCTCGAAACCCCGCTTCTCCCCGCCTCAACCCAGTAAAATTACGTTGACAGGCAGGGCCTCTGCAGGTATATGAGAAGTCAATGAAAGAAGCATACAAACGATGCATCGGCACAGGGGGACTGGGGTTTTGGTACCATGAAGAGAAATGGGGTTTCCTGTGGGTGCCGTGTTGTGCTTCCCAAATCCTCCGCAACGGTGAGGGGCAATGCCTGGTACGTTCCGCCTGCTGCAAGACGTCTTACAAGCCCGCCGGAAGAGCACCTTCATCGGCCGGGATGAAGCGCTGCATCTTTTCAACCAGAACCTGGACTACGCGGCCGAAGACGAACGAAAGCGCTTCGTGATTCACGTCTCCGGGCCTTCGGGTTCTGGCATCACCCGCCTGATGCAGCGCTTCCGGGAAATCGCCCAAAACCGGGGCCACCTGACGGCCTGGGCCTATGGTCAGCATACGTTCCACCCCATCGACCTGATGGAGACGTGGGTCCAGCAACTGGGCCGGGGGGAGGGCCGCTTTCCTACCTTCCTGCGCCTGGTGCGCGTGTACCGCCGGCTGGAGCGGCTCCTGCGCAGCGATGCCGACTTCCCCCTGGGCGCGACGCCCCGCTTCGAGGAGATGCTGCTGGAGCAGTGGCTGCCCAAGGCCCGGGCCGGCACCCTGAGCACCTTGCTGGACCGCCTGGTGGAATACGGGCAGCCCCTCCTCGCGCCCCAGACCCGGCAGGCCCTCCTTGCCCGCAAACTCCCCGCGGGCAAGGAGCGGACCTTGATGATGCAACCCCTGGCCCACTTGACGCGGGCCTTCCTCAACGACCTGCTGGAAGTGGCCGAAAGCACACCCGTTGTGCTCTTCCTCGACGATTACCACCTGGCGGTGGAGGTCATCGAACCCTGGTTGCTGCAGGTCTTCGAAGGTGTGTACGGCCCGGTCTCCCTCAACGTGCTCTGGGTGTTGGGCGGCAACGAACCCCTGGACCAGGTCCGCTGGGGGCCGTACGAAAGCATCCTGGCCCGGCTCGCGCTGGAACCCTTCACCGAGCACGAGGTCCGGGACCTGCTGGTGCGCCGCGGGGTGCAGTCCGCGCAGGCGGGGAAGGTCTTGATGTACCTCAGCAAGGGGAAGCCCGTCTGGGTGGCGGCCCTGGCCCATGCGCTTCCCGAAGAAGAAAGCGACCTGGGCGCCCTGGCCGGTGAGCCGCTGCCCCGGTTGATGCAGTGGCTGCCCCCCCAACAGCGGGAATACCTGATGATGGCCGCCCTGCCCCAGGTGGTGACCCCCCAGGTGCTGGCGGTGCTGCTGGGGGAACAGGCGGCCCAACAGGCCTGGGCATGGCTGCGGGAGCAGCCCTTCTTCCACACCGATGGCGAGCGGGGTTTCCTCAATCGGGAAATCCACCAGGCCCTGCTCCGCTACTGGAGGAGCCGCCACTTCACCCGCTTCGTGACCTACAACGAACGGTTGATTCAACACTTCGCGCAGGCCCGCCAGGGGGAGCCTTCCGCCACCACCTTGAAGGACCCGGTCTGGCAGGCCCTGTACCAGCAGGAGGTGTATCACCACCTGCTCCTGGCCCGGGACGATGCCCTGGCCCGGGCCCTGGATGGCTTCTTCACCGCGCTGGACGCGGACTGGGACTGGGCCTACCGCTGGGCCCGCATGATGAAGGACCTGGGCGCGCTCACCGAATCCTGGAGCCTGCACAAATGGGGGAGCCAGCTCCTGGAACTGTACCTGGCCCTCAACCAGGGGGAGGTCAAAAAGGCCGCGGGCATCCTTCAGACGGTGGTCAACGCGCCGGAACCCGTTTCCCTCAACACCCGCGCGCTGGCCCTGACCTACCGGGGTTTGCTGCTCTTCCTGCAAGAGGAATACGAACAGGCCCTGCAGGACCTGAACACCGCGGTGCGGATGGCCCCCCATCGGACTTGGATTCGGGAACGCCGGGCCGTGGCCTACCTCATGGCCCGGGAACCCGCCCAGGCCCTCAAGGACCTGCTCATGCTCTCCGAAGGTCCCCCGCGGCCCTGGGTCACCTTCGCGCGAGGGTGTACCTACGTGCTCCTGGAACAATTCCCCCAGGCCCTGGCCGATTTCAACCAGGCGGCCCAGGACCCGGAGATGGGACCCTGGGCGCTGGCCATGCGGGGTGAGGTCTACCGCCTGCAGGGGCAGCACCTGCAGGCCCTGGAGGACTACAAAGCCGCTTGGCAGCGGTTGGGGTTCCGGCCCTGGCTGGCCCACCGCCTGGGTACCACGCTGTTGCGTTTGGGCCGCTTCCCCGAAGCCGCCAAAGTGTTCGACGAGATGCTCAAGCGCGACCCCAACGACGCCTGGGCCTGGGCCAACCGGGGCCTGGCCTACGAGATGATCGGCTACTTCTCCCGCGCCCTGGCCGATTTCTCCGAAGCCCTGCGCCGCAAGCCCGATTTCGTCTGGGTCCTGGCCCGGCGGGGGGAACTGTTCATGTTGCTGGGCCGGCAGGATCAGGCCCTGCGGGACTTCAACCAGGCCCTGAGCCTCAAGCCGCCCTACGGTTGGGTGCGGGCTTTGCGGGCCTTGCTTCTGACCCGCAAGGGCAAGACCGATGCCGCGCTCAAGGACGTGCAGCGCGCGCTCCAGCAGGAACCCAACAACCCCTGGTACCACTACACCCTGGGCTTGGTGCTGTACCGCATGGGCCGCACCCAGGAGGCTCAGAACGCGCTGCGGCAGGCCATCACCCTGGCCGAAAAGCACAGCGGCCAGGGCGTGCTGGAGGACCTGAACCGGATGCTCTATGCCCTGGCCGCCGGCGACTTCAAGACCGCGGAAACCCTGTGGCAGCAGGTGGTCCCCAGAAAGCCCAGCCCCTTCTTCCTGCGGATGGTGCAGTATCACCTGGAACTGCTGGAAACCCTGCGCCCCGAAATGCGGGACGTGCTCCGCGGGTTCGCCCGGCGGGTCAGCCAGGCGTTGACCCAGGGCGAAACCGCGCCCAAGGGGGAAGCGACGTCACAGTGACATCCGCTCCATATCCGCGAGTTCGGCTGCCCGCAGGGTGTTCTTGAGCAACATGGCGATGGTCATCGGCCCCACGCCGCCCGGCACCGGGGTCAGCACCCCCGCCACTTCCTTGACCTCGTCGAAGTCCACATCCCCCACCAGGCGGTAGCCCTTGGGCGCGGTGGGGTCCTCCACCCGGTTGACCCCCACGTCGATGACCACCGCGCCGGGCTTGACCCAATCGCCCTTGACCATACGGGGCCGACCCACCGCGGCAATCAGCATGTCGGCCCGACGGGTTTCCTCCGGCAGGTTCCGGGTATGGGAATGGCACACGGTCACCGTGGCGTTGGCCCGGATAAGGAGCAGGGCCATGGGCATGCCCACGATGTTGGACCGGCCCAGGACCACGGCCCGCGCGCCGTCCAGGTTGACCCCGGCTTCTTCCAGCAGCACCATCACGCCCGCGGGCGTGCAGGGCACGAACAGGGGCTTGCGGCCCTTTTGGGCCAGCCGACCGATGTTGATGGGGTGGAACCCGTCCACGTCCTTGTGCAGGTCGATAAGGCTGAGAATCCGCTCTTCGTCCAGGTGCTTGGGCAGGGGGAGTTGCACCAGGATGCCGTGGACCTCAGGGTTTTGGTTCAATTCCCGGATGAGGGCTTCCACCTCTTCCTGGGAAGCGGTGGCTGGCAGGTGGTAGCCAAAGGATGCGAAGCCAACCTCTTCACACGCCCGCCGCTTCATCCGTACGTAGACCTGGGAAGCCGGATTGTCCCCGACCAGTACGGTGGCCAGCCCCGGCCTGGGGAGGCCGGAACGCAGCCGTTCCTCCACCGCCTGCCGGATTTCGGCCCGGATGCGGGCGGCCACGGCCTTTCCATCCAGAATACGCGCGGTCATGGACATCCTCCGCCTTGGGAAATCGGTAGGGCCATTATACCTGGAAGGTTTACATATTATCGGCGATAAGAAAGACACAAATCTCGCCTTTCGCCGGGGATTCCGGTTATAATGAGCATGACATTCGTCACTTTTCACCTCAGGAGGTGCGCAATGGCCTTTGAACTGCCTGCTTTGCCCTACGGGTACGATGCCTTGGAGCCGTATATCGATACCTGCACCATGTTGATTCACCACACCAAGCACCATGCCGGGTATGTGAACAAGTTGAACGCGGCGCTGGCCAAGCACCCCGAATGGGAAGGCCGGTCCCTTGAAGACCTGCTGGGCAACCTGGACGCGCTGCCGGAAGACATCCGCACCGCGGTGCGGAACAACGGCGGCGGTCACTTCAACCACTCGTTGTTCTGGACGGTGATGTCGCCCCAGGGCGGCGGCGAGCCTGAGGGCGAACTGCGGCAGGCCATCGACGCCGCGTTTGGGTCCTTTGCCGCCTTCCGGGAGGCCTTCACCAAGGCCGCGCTGGGCCGCTTCGGTTCCGGCTGGGCCTGGCTGGTGGTGCTGGACGACGGCTCCCTGGCCGTCACCTCCACGCCCAACCAGGACAACCCCCTGATGAGGGGCTACGTGGACGTGACCGGCACCCCCATCCTGGGCCTGGACGTGTGGGAACACGCCTACTACCTGCGCTACCAGAACCGCCGGGCGGCCTACGTGGAGGCCTGGTGGAACGTGGTCAACTGGGCCGAAGTGGCCCGCCGCTTCCAGGAGGCCAGGCAGTAGTCAAGACGCCAGGCCGTTTTCGCCAAACAAAAGCGCGCCCCCTCGCGTGGGGCGCGCTTTTTGGTTCTGGGATTCACCAATGGGGTTCCATCACTGCTTACGGACCTCCTCACCCTCTAACAGCCGCCGCAGGATGGCCTGCACCTCCTTGGGGTTGGCCCGGCCTCGGGTCTCCCGCATGACCTGCCCTACGAACCATCCCAAAAGGCCCTTCTTGCCGGCGCGGTACCGGGCCGCCTCTTCGGGATGGGCTTCCACGATGCGGGCGCACAGGGCTTCCAGGGCCGCGGTGTCTTGCATCTGGGCCAGACCTTCGGCTTCCACCACGGCCCTGGGGTCCTGGTCCCGCTCTTGAACCAGGGGGATGAGTTTCTTGGCCGCGTTCGTGTGAATCACGCCCCGGTCCACCAGCCGCAGGATTTCGGCCAGGCGTTCCGGCGTCACCCGCAGGTCGTCCCAGGTCAGCCGTTGCTCGTTCATCAACCGCAGGATGTGGTTGATGACCATGTTGGCCACGGCCTTGGGGGGACCGTCGTAGGCCCGGACCGCGGCCTCGAAGTAGTCCGAGAGGGCCCGCTCGGTGGTCAGCAGCCGGGCGTCGTATTCGGGCAGGCCATACACCTCCCGGAAGCGCTGTTCCCGTTCCCAGGGCAGTTCGGGCAGCCGGGCGGCCACCTCCTCCAGCCAGGCCTGCTCGATGACCAGGGGCAACAGGTCGGGTTCCCGGAAGTAGCGGTAATCGGCCTCAGTTTCCTTGCCCCGGAGTTTCCGCAGTTCCCGCGCATGCTCGTCCCATTCCAGGGTCCAGGCTTCCACCCGGCCACCGGCCTCCAGCACCCGAATCTGCCGTTGAATCTCCTGTTCGATGGCCGGACGCATCAGGTCGATCAGGTTGACGTTTTTGATTTCCGTCTTCTCGCCCAGAACGGTACTGCCCTTGGGCCGCACCGAGACGTTGACGTCGCAGCGGATATGCCCACGTTCCATATGCCCCTGGGAGACGTCCAGCCACCGCACCAGTTGCCGTAAGCGCTCCAAGAACTGGGCGGCCTCTTCGGGCGTGTGCATGTCCGGCTCGGTCACCAGTTCCACCAGGGGCACGCCGCAGCGGTTGAAATCGATGTAGCGCCGGCCCCCTTCGCGGCGGGCCTTGCCCGCGTCTTCTTCCAAATGAAGTTTACGGATGCGAACCCGCCGACCGTTGGGCAGGGGCAGCGCGCCGCCCCGGGCCAGAGGCTGGTCGTACTGGGAAATCTGGTACCCCTTGGGCAGGTCAGGGTAGAAGTAATTCTTGCGGGCGAAGTAGGAGACTTCGGCCACCTCCGCGCCCAGGGCCAGGGCCAGGCGCAGGGCC
>JALXBY010000084.1 GCA_026991215.1 Anaerolineales bacterium | reverse complement strand
CTCTATGGCCCAATCGCATGGTGACCTTCCGGCCTCCTCCCCCGTACCCCTACTTTATCACTCGTGCTTATAGGAGGAGGCGTGCCATGGACCTGAACCTGATCTTCTCCCGATGGTGGACGGCTGTCCGAAGCCAGCGGCTTCTTTGGTGGTTCCTGTTGATTCAAGCCGGGGTTTCCGGGTTGTTAGGTGCCGGTACGAATCTTGTAAGCACCCTCATAACCGAAGATACAACCCTCCCCCAGGTCAGCCCAATCCTCGCGGCCGGGCTGTTGTTGGGGTTCACCCTGATTCTCATCCTGGCCATTGTCGTCGGCTTTGTGGTTCCTGTGGGCACCCTGCGCATCGCGCGGCGGGTGTACGTCCGTCCAGAGGTCCCCATCACCTGGCGGGACATCCGCCCCCATCTGTTCCGCTTGATTTTGCGGGACTTCGGCACCCGGATGCTATGGGCCTTTGGCCTGGGCTTCATCGTGGGCTTTCCCCTGATTGGTGCCCTCATTCTTTCCGTGATTGTGGAAATGCTCTCGCAGACCGGTTCGGAAACGGCCGGGGCCATCATGGGGTTTGGCGTGCTGTTCTTCTTCCTGGGCCTGTGTTTGTTGGTACCCCTTCTCCTGCTGCTGCTTCCTTTCATGCAAAGCACGCGGTTGGCTGCCGTGCTTGAGGAAGAGCACCCCTGGACGGAGGCCCTCTCCCGCGGTTTTACCCTGGGCCGGCGCAAGTATGGCAGTTGGTGGCTGGCCCTGGGTGTCATTTCCTTGCTTTGGTTTCTGCTTGCCCTGGTGTTCTTCCTCCCCCTGGCCATTGCCGCGAACGTTGTGGAAGCGCTTTTGCAGGATGTCCCTTACGTTGTACTCATGGTGCTGACATCTTTGAGCTTCTTCCAAAACGCGATTTCGGGCCTTTTGGGCCTGGCGGGCACCCTGGCCTGGGGTTTGGTCTATATGCATCTGCGGGAACGCCTTCAGCAGGAAGTCCCCGCGCCGCCAGCAACGGCCCAACCGTCCGAACTGCCCGCGCCCCAGGCCCCACAGGAAGAGGACGCTTCACCCGCCGACGCCACCACGGACGAAGAGGAGCCGCCTTCGGATGCCCGAACCCCGTCGTAACCCACGCGCGATGCGTGCGCCAACCAGGGCCGGCCCCTTGGGGGAAGCGGTGTGGCGGGCAGGCCCCCTGGCCACGCCGTTGGGTCCCCTTTACCTGGAGGGCACGCCCGAAGGCCTGCGGCGGGTCTTCTGGTATGAAGGAAGCCTTCCCCCAAGCCCCGGGCTGCCCCCGATGGCCCGGAACTGGCTGGAGCAACTCCGGGCGTATTTCGCGGGCGCGTGCCCGGCCATGGAAGGCCCGCTGGATACCCGCCCATTCACCCCTTTTCAGCGGGCGGTGTACGCCGTGGTGCGCGGCATCCCCTATGGGCAGACCTGGACCTACGGCCAGGTGGCCCGGGCCCTGGGGCGGCCCAACGCGGCCCGGGCCGTGGGCCATGCCCTGGCCCGGAACCCCATGCCCATCGTGATTCCCTGCCATCGGGTGGTCGCGGCTGACGGTTCCCTGCACGGCTATTCCGGCCCCGGCGGGTTGCAGACCAAGGCCTGGCTGCTCGCGTGGGAACGCCGCGTTTGCGGCAGCCCGCAGGGGAACCGAGAACCCTTTTCCGCCCCAGGTGTTTGAACAAACAGGTATCCCGTGGACGAGGGAAGGGCCTATGCTTGCAGTACAAATTCGCAAAGGCGCCCAGTGGCTGCGGGACGAACGGGTGCTCAAAGCCCTGTTCCAGGTCGTCTTCGTGGTCGCGGTCTTCCTGGCCTTCCGCTTCTTTTACGTCAACATGATCACCGCCCTGGAACAACGGGGCCTGCTGCCCAGTTTCTATTTCCTCAAACTCACCGCGGGGTTCGACATCGGCGAGAAGGCCATCCCCTACACCCGGGCCGATACCTACGCGCGGGCCTTCCTGGTCGGCGTCATCAACACCCTGGTGGTCAGTTTCTGGGGCATTGTGTTCGCCACCATCATCGGGGTGGTCGTGGGCCTGGCCCGACTTTCCCGCAACTTCGTCATTCGCACCCTGGCCACCGTGTACGTGGAAGGCTTGCGCAACATCCCCCTGCTGGTGCTCCTGGTGTTCTGGTACACCGGCGTGTTCCTCAAGTTTCCCCCGCTGCGCAAGGCCAAGGTGCTGTGGAACGCGATTTACCTGAGCAACCGCGGGGTCGTGCTACCCTGGCCGGAACCCACGCCCGCGTGGATGCTGTATCGCTGGGTGCTGGTCGCGGCCGGGGTGGTGGCGCTGGCCGTGTCCTTCGTGCTGTATCAGCGGGGGAAGCGCACGGGGCGGATGCCCCTGATTCCCGGCTGGGCCTTGTTGACCTTCCTGGTCGTGGCCGCGGTGGGCTGGTTCCTCATGCCCCAGACGCCCTTTAGCCTGTCCTTCCCGCAAATCAAGGGCTTGCGGACCATCGGCGGCCGGCGCTTCACGCCGGAGTTCATGGCCCTGCTCTCCGGGCTGGTCATTTACACCTCGGCCTTCATCGGTGAAGTGGTGCGGGCGGGCATCCAGTCCGTCCCCAAAGGCCAGTACGAAGCGGCCATGGCCCTGGGCCTGACCCCGTACCAGATGACCCGGCTCATCATCTTCCCCCAGGCCCTGCGGGTCATCATCCCGCCCCTGACCAGCCAGTACCTGAACCTGACCAAGAACTCCTCCCTGGCCGTGTACATCGGGTACCCGGACCTGTACTCGGTTTCGGGTACCATCTATAACCAAACGGGCCGCGCGGTCGAGGTTACCCTGCTGATGATGGCCGTGTACCTGACCTTCAGCCTGGTGACTTCGCTCTTCATGAACTGGTACAACCGTAAAATCCGGTTGGTGGAACGGTAGTGGGCGGTTGGCCTCTGGCCCTAAGCCGGCAGCCGCAGGCCGACCGCCGCCAAGGAGGATAGGATGTCCGGCCCCCTGCTTTGGTTGACGTATCTCTTGATTGTCGGCTCCATGTTCTCCGCGGTGATTCTGCTGTTGACCGCGGTCACCTTGTGGCGCCGCCGGCATACATGGCGACAACTGGCGTTATGGTGGAGCGCTGCCTCACTGGTAGCGGCGCTGTGGTCCTTGAGTGTGGCCCTGGGGTTCATCCTTTCCCCGGTGTGGGCTGTACGGGTCGTGCACGTGGGCCGGCTTCTGGCTTCGTGGACCACGTGGATGCTCATGGCCGCGCTGGGGGCCTTGCTGTTCCCGGAAAACCGCTTTTGGGTCTGGACCAACCTGACCGGGATGGCGCTTTCGTTCGTGGTGTGGTTGTTCTACCCCTATGCCTATGACCTGGTCTTCGTCGGCAGTGGGCCGTTGCGTCCCCATCTGGTGCTTTACCAGGCCTCGCCCATTTCCATGATTCTGGACGGGTTGGCCCTGTTTTCGGCCCTGGTCATCGTTGTGCTGCGGGGCCGGTTGATGATGGGCAACCGTTTCATGCTGGCGGGGTTTCTGGTCGTACTTATCCTGTCCTTGGTCTTGGTAGGTCTGTACCTGCTTGGCTTTCCCGCACCCTGGAACTGGCTGACGGGCGTGCTGTGGATATTGGGCCTTTACATCATCTGGTCCACGCGGCAACAGGGGCTTTCACCCCTCATTGGGTACCCCCTGCTCCTCGCGCGCCTGCCTGAAGGCGTGGCCCTGGTGGATGGCAACCTGCGGATATTGTGGTTCAACCCCGCGTTCGAGCGGCTCTGGCCCTGGCCCTTCCGCCCGCATCTGCCTTTGGACCTCCGAGCGTTGCCGCCCCAAACCCGAAACACCCTGGCCCAGACCCCGCCGGACCACCCCCAGGAGTGGGAAGAACACGTGGAGACCCCCCAGGGCCCCCGGCACCTGCGGTTGCGCAGCGTGCCATTGCGCCTTTCAGGTCGCGGGCTGGCCCGGGTGCTTTACGTGGACGACGTGACCCTGCGCCGGGAAGCCCAGGCCCGGCTGCAACGCTACCTGCAGCAAATCCGGCTGCTCAACGAGATGCTGGAAAGCATCATGTCCCCCACCCTGGAAGACGAAGCCGAACGGCTCCGCAAGACCCTGCAGGTGTTCCTCCAGGGGTGGCGGGGGTTCCCGGTGCAGGCCGTGGCCCTGTACGCGTTCGACGAAGAAAGCCGGGCCTTCCGCCTGGGCCTGGTTTTGGGGATGCTTCGCCAGTGGCTCCGGCCCACTCTGCCGGAAGCCGAGGTGCTGGAACGACTGCAGCAACCCGTGCAGGAAGCCGGATGGTGCCTGGCCACATCGGAGGAAGTCCCTTTGGAGGGATATGCCCTGCCCCTGCGGGCCGGGGACCGCTGGCTGGGCTTCCTGTGGATGGCGCTGCCCCGGGGGCACTCCCTGGACGAGGACGCCCGGAACTTCCTGAGCCAGAGCACCCAACTCCTGGCCCAGGCCCTGTACCTGCACGCGGTCATCCAGCAGCGCCGCTGGCTGATGCGGGTTTTCCTGAACGCCCAGACCGCGCTGTTGGTCCTCACCTGGCCCGAAGGCCGCCTGCTTCTGGCCAACCCCCAGGCCCATGCGTGGGGCCTTCCCCAGTGGCTGGCCACCTTCTGGGCTTCGGAGGCCGCGGACCGCTGGCGCCAGGCCCTGGCCGCCGGCCAGCCCGTGGAGGACCGCCTGACCGTGAACCTGCAGGGGCAGCCCCATCGCATGTGGGCTCTGGCCATCCCCCTGGCCTTGGAGGAAGAGACAGGGGCCGACGGCCAACCCCAAGGCCTGCAGTTCACCCTCTGGCTTTTCCAGGATATCAGCCACATCGAAGCCCTGGTGGAACAACTGCAGCGCCAGACCGCCTTCGTCGAGGACCTGCTACGGCTCAGCCAGAGCATCCTCAGCGGCGGGATGCGCATGACCGACATGCTCCGCCGCATCCTGAAGACCACCGCGGACATCGTGAATGCTGAGGCCGGGACCCTGATTCTGGTGGACGAACGGCAGCAGCCCTATGCCACCTTTACCGGCCAGGAACTGTACCCGCCCACCGAATTCACCTACCGGGCCCTGGAAAGCGGCATCGCTGGCTGGGCCTTGAAGAACCGCGCCGGCCTGCTGGTGGAAGATACCCTCAAGGACCCCCGTTGGGTGCAGGGCGGCCGGTTCGCATGGCGTTCCGTGCTGTGCGTCCCCCTGTACTACCGGGATACCCCCCTGGCCGTGCTCACGTTGACCCATCGGGAACCCAACCACTTCACCCAGGAGGACCTGCGCCTGCTGGAGGCCGCGGCCGACGTGACCGCGCTGGCCTTGTACACCGTGCGGCTCTACGAAGAACAGTACTACCTGACCCGCCAGGCCCGGGAAGCCCGGGAAGAAGCCCGCGCCCTGCTCCGGCAGCGGCAGATGTTGATGGCCAACCTGGGCCAGGCCCTCACCCCTTTGGTGGAAGACCTGCGCAGCGTGCTGCGCACCCTGGAGGCGCGGGTGCCCGAAGACGCCCAGCCCTGGATGGACCGCCTGTGGGAGGCCTGGCTGGAACTCTACCGGCTTTCCTGGGCCCTTTCCGCGGCCCGCGTGCCCTATCGGAAGTTCCGGCCTACCCTGGTCCGCATGGAGGCCCTGCTGGAACGCCTGCAGGAGACCCTGGCCCCCTGGTTGCAGCACCACAGCCTCTGCCTCACCATCACCCGTGTCGATGAATCACTGGACTTCCGGACCGACGAATACCACCTGTTCTATGCCCTGCTCCTGTTGCTTTACTTCAGCCTCAAACTGGCCCGGCAGGACCTGGCGTTCCTTGCCGTGGAGACCGAGGGGGACCAGGTGGTCATCCGCCTGGACGCGCCCGCGCCCGGCATGGAACGGGAGGAGCGCCAGTCCCTGACCAAGGCCCTGAACCAGCGGTTGGAGGCCACGGTGTTGACCATGCACGTCCCCGGAACCGGCCTGCCCCTGCTGGCGACCCTGTTGCGCAACCTGCAGGCCCAGGTCGAGATGCACGATACCCCTGAGGGCCGCTTTCTGGTGACCATTCGCCTCCCCCGGAACCCGGCGCAACAGGTCATGGAAGGCCCGCAGGGGTTTCAAATGGCCGTTTAGTTTTCCCCCTTTGTGTGAAGGGGTTTCATACCCACAGCCCCAGATCGAGCAGCCGGAGGTTGGACATGCGTTGGGTTCGCTTCCAGGCCCCGGATGGCACCATTGGCTACGGTTGGGTCGAAGGCGACCGGGTTGGACCGGTGAAGGGCGACCCCTTCGACGAATACGAACGGGGGCCGTTGCAGTGGTCCCTGGAGGAGGTGCGGTTGCTGGCCCCGGTGTTGCCCCGGAAGGTCATCGGCATTGGCCGCAACTACCCGGACCACGCGCGGGAGCACGGCGCGGAGGTGCCTTCGGTCCCCATCGTGTTCCTCAAACCGCCCACCGCGGTCATTGGGCCGGGGGAAACCATTCTGCTGCCGCCCCAATCCCGCCAGGTGGAACACGAAGCCGAACTCGCGGTGGTCATCGGGCGGGGCGGCCGGTGGATTCCCGCGGACCAGGCCTGGGACGCGGTCTGGGGCTACACCGCGGCCAACGACGTGACCGCGCGGGATTTGCAACAACGGGACCTGCAATGGACCCGGGCCAAAGGCTTCGATACCTTCTGCCCCCTGGGCCCCTGGGTGGATACCGAATTCGACCCCACCGAGGCCACGGTCATCGGGCGGGTCAACGGCGAGGTGCGGCAGATGGGGTCCACGCGGGAGATGGTCTTCTCCATCCCCCAACTCATCGCGTTCGTCTCCTCCTTCATGCGGCTTGAACCGGGCGACGTCATCCTCACGGGGACGCCGGCCGGCGTGGGGCCACTGCGGGCCGGCGATGTGGTCGAGGTGGAAATCGAAGGCCTGGGCGTGCTTCGCAACCCCGTGGCCGAGGAACGGGCCATGGCCCGGTGACTTCATGTGCCCGTCTCTGGCAGGGTGTTCGGTGCGCAAAGACTTCCCTTTTAGGGGTTTATGGTATGCTATTCATGTCTATGTAGGCCTTTTGCATGTTTTCGGGGTTTCCTTCGCTGGCAGTGGCTGGCGCCGTCATCAGGCGGGGTTCGCAACGCACGGCATGGGAGGCGCATATGCCAAAACATCCAGAACTGGACGCCTTGAACGACCCCGACCCCCAGGTGCGCATCCGGGCCATTCGTCGCATTCTGCGCGATGCCAGGGCCGAGGACTGGGACGTATGGCAACGGCTGGAGTGGCTGGCCCTGTACGACCGGGACCCGCTGGTACGGCAGGTGGCCCTTTCCGCCCTCCTTTCCCCTGAGGGGCAGAAGTATTACGAGCGCTGGCTCCCGACGCTGACCTTAGGCACCTTCCGTTCCCGCCTGCAAGAAGTCGAGCGTTTGAAAGC
>JALXBY010000083.1 GCA_026991215.1 Anaerolineales bacterium | reverse complement strand
CGGCCACCCCATCCCCGCCCGAACCCCTGCCGCGGCCGGACCTCTGGCGCGCGGTGGTGCGCATCGTGCCCATCGTGATACGCGATGGCGAATGGTACCCCTTGGGGTGGGGGTCCGGCACCATCGTTCATCCATCCGGCCTGGTGCTCACCAACCACCACGTGGTCACCGACGACCGCTACACCATCGACCGGTTGCTCGTCCAGGTCACGCAACGGCCCGACCAACCGCCCCGTTCCTGCTGCTTCGCCCGCGTGGTGCAATGGGAACCCTGGGTGGACCTGGCCGTACTCCAAATCACCGAGGACCTGGAAGGCCGCCCCCTGCAGCGGCGGTGGCCCTACGTGGCCTTAGGGGATTCGTTCCGGCTGACCCTGGGGCAGCCCCTGTACATCTACGGCTATCCGGGCATCGGCGGGGATACGATTACCTCCACGGTGGGCGAGGTCGCGGGCTTTACCGAAGACTATGCCTACGGCCCCCGCGCGTGGATTAAAACCTCGGCCGCCATCGCGGGCGGCAACAGCGGTGGCCTGGCCGCCGACGCCGCCGGCCGGCTGGTGGGGATTCCGACCAAGTTCGGCAGCGGCCGCCCCGAAGAATACGTGGACTGCCGCCGGCTGGCCGATACCAACCGCGACGGCGTCATCGACGAGCGGGACGTCTGCGTGCCCATGGGCGGGTTCATCAACGCGCTGCGGCCCGTGCACCTGGCCCTTCCATTGATTCAGGCCGCGCTGCTGCGGGCCGCGCCGGAAACCGACCTGGCCTGGGCGCCCGATGTACGGCCCGGCGCCCTGGTTTACGAGGACACCTTCGACACTCCCCGCTGGGCCAACAACGAGAACGACGTCCGCCGCACCTTCTACGAGCAGGGCGAGTACGTGGTCCACGTCTTCCCCAGGGATGCCCAGGCCTGGTTCTGGGACGACGAAGCCGCACCCGGCCCCGACATGTGGGTGGAACTCCAGGCCCGTGTGGTGCGCCCCTCGGCCAACCGGGAAGGGGAGTGGGGCATCCTCTGCCGGGTGACACCGGACGGCGAAGGTTTCTACGCCTTTCGGGTGTCGGAAGATGGGTACGTCCGCCTGGACCTGAAGATGCACGACGAGACCCACGTCCTGGAGGATTGGACGCCCCTGCCCGACGGGGTCCCCTTCGCGTCCCAGCAGGGGGTGCGCCTGGCGGCCGCGTGCGCGGCCAACCAACTCCTCTTTTGGGTCAACGGGCATCTGGTCCTGTACCGGCAGGACTTTTCCTTCTACCAGCGGGGCGCGGGTTTCTTCGTGGCCACCGACGACGAAACCGGCGACTTCGCGGTGGCCTTCGACCGCCTGGCCGTGTACACAGCGATCCTTCCCCTTACGGACCCCATCCTGGGCTCCGGCGGCGGCTGAGTGGGTTTTGAGATATGCACCTGGCGTAAAGTTCCTATGCCCTCTGTGGCGCCGTGGGATGTCCGCCCACACAGGGTCCTTCCTCTATAATTCCCCAACGAACGACCAACGACCAACGACCAACGACCATCGACCATCGACCCCTCTCTCGCGAGGTGCCCCATGAGCCTGTTCGACGGTCAACGCCTGCCCATGGAGGCCTTCGACCTGGACGTGGACGGCCTGCGCCGCGGGGTGTATACCGACAAGTACTTCGTGAACATCGCCCGCCTGCTCCACACCCTGGCCCGCCAGGGCTACACCCACCAGGGCCGGCATGCCCGCATCGACCCCCAGGGCGTGGCCGTGGGCGACATCCGGGCCGAGATGCAGGTCTTCACCCGTCGGCCGGGCAAAACCGTGGTGGCCGGCGTGGACGCGGCCCTGGCCGTGCTCAAGGCCGGTACCGGCTACTGGGAGGGTGACCGCTTCGTCCCCACCTGGGAAGACCTGCACGTCTGGGCCGTTCAGGACGGTGACATCGTGGAATACCACGGCGACCCGCTGCAGGTGCAGCCGGTCCTGCGCATCCGCGGCCGGTACCGGGACTATGGACCCATGGAGACGCCCATCCTGGGCTTCCTGACCCGCGCCAGCCGCATTGCCACGAACACGTACCACATCCTCAAAGCCGCGCGGGGCAAGCCCGTTCTCTTCTTCCCCGCCCGCTTCGACCTGCCCGCAACCCAGGCCCTGGACGGCTACGCGTACTGGATTGGCGTC
>JALXBY010000082.1:2992-24578 GCA_026991215.1 Anaerolineales bacterium | reverse complement strand
GTCTTCCAGGAAAGCCAGAACACCCTGCAGCCCTTTGGCCTTGGGGTCTGGATTTCGGTGCGGCAACAAGTGACCCCGGTGGTGCTGCAGGGCCTGCGCACGTCGGCCGTCCTGACCGGTGGCCTGATGGTGTTCCTGATTTTGTTGAGTTATGGTCTGGCCCGGCGCATCACCGCGCCCTTGCTGCTCATGGCCCGGCAGGTGCAGCGGTTCAGCCAGGGGGAATGGGATGTACGGGTCCCCACCCGTTACGGCTGGGGTGAACTTGCGGTGCTGGCCCAGGCCTTCAACCACATGGCAGCCTCTCTGGAACGGATGTACCGCTCCCTGGAAGCCGAAGTGCGGCGTCGCACCTTGCAGACCGAACTGCTCCGGAAGTGGATGCAGGAGCACCCCCCACGCTCCTTCGAGGAACTCAAGGCCTATATGCACCGGGCCATCCAGGAATTGCAGCGCACCCTACCCTCGGGCTGGCAGGCGGTACTGGTGATGTGGAGTCCTGACATTGCCGCGCCTTCTGGCCGCTTCCCCGCAAGCCAGGACCTGGAGGCCTCCGAAGCCACCGAACTGCGCTGGACCCAGGAGGCCCTGCGGCTCAAGCGGCCCCTGATGCTCACCCGGGAAACCCACGCGGCTTCCCTGCCCGGCAACATCGTGGGGGCCTGGATTTACCCCCTGGAGTTCCACGGTCAGCCCCTGGGCGCGCTGATTCTGTACCGTATGCACGAGCATGCGGCCGCGATTCCCCAGGAAACCCTGCTCTCCATGGCCCAGGTGCTGGCCACGGCCCTCTACTTCGCCCGGTTGTTCTGGGAGCATTTCGAAGGCCAGCGCTACAGCCGGGCCCAGTTGCGCTTCCTGCGTTCCCTGCACGAGGAAACCGACCTGATGGAAAGCCTGTTCCTGATGGTCCGCTTCCTGGAGCGTTACCTGCCCCGGACCATCGTCATGGTGCGCCGGGAGAAACACTGGCACGTGCTGCACCCCTCTTCCCTGGCCGGGCGCACCCTGGAGGGCGTGTTGCCCATCTCGCGCGACCAATCCTGGGTGCTGGAACCCGACCTGAGCAGCATGCGGGCCGTCCAGCGGTACCCCAAGGACCTGCGGACCTGGATGCAACAACTGGGCTGGAAGGGCCTGGTGGCCTTCCCCTTGTGGTCCCCGCGGCGACTTTTGGGCGTGGTGCTGGTCGGCATGGAAGCACCGGGCGAATACCCCGAGTACCTGCTGCACATCGTGGCCTTGGGGCTGCAGGGGTTGACCCTGTTCCTGGAGCAGGCGGATTTGACCAACGAAAACCGCGCCCTGCGCCGCGGCCTGGACTTCCTGATGCAGGCGCTCCAGGCCCCCTCCCTGAGCCAGGCCCTCAGCGCGTTCGTGCGCATGGCCCGGGAGGTGTTGCAAGAGGATGTGGACATGGTCTTTGGCTTCGCCGACGAGCCCGGCGGGGAACTCACCCATACGTTCCTCGTCCGCGAAGGCCAGGAGACCTTCCACTTCGTGCTCTCCCCGGTGGAGCAGGCCCTGCTCCGCAAGGGGATGCAGGGCAACCGGCCCCAGTTGTTCCACGATGGGCGGGAGATGCTACGCCAGGTAGAAGACGCGTTGGGTCCCCGAACCGAAACCGGACGCATCCCCCAATCCTGGGTTGGCGTGCCACTGCGGTTTGGGGGAAGCGTCTTTGGGTTCTGGGCCCTGCGAGATATGGAACAACCCCACCGTTTCCATGAGGACGTCATCCGCTGGATGGAACTGCTGTTGCCCTGGCTGGCCGCCGGCCTGTATACCCTCATCCGCCGCAACCGGCTGGAACAGCAGGTGCAACGGCTGGAGTGGATTCACAACCTGGGCCTGCACTTCCTGGAGATGTGGGATCCCCAGGTGGTCACCGAAGAGGCGGCCCGGGAGATGATGCGCCTGTTCCAGGCCCAGGCCGTAGTGGTCCGCTTGCACGAGCCGGAAATCGACTTGCCCCAAGCGGACCAAAGCGAAGGGCCATCCAACGAACCCGGCCCAACGCCTGCCAATGGGCAGAGCGCGGGATAAACATCGGGTATGGGTTCCCAGAAGGAGGAGGATGGCATGAGCCAGCCCCCGCAACCGCAAACGGACCAACAACTTCAAGAAGAACTGGGGTCCCCGACCCTGGCTGTCCGGATTTACCAGGAACGGCTGCTCCTGCGGATGTTCCTTGTTTTCCTCGCGGCCGGTGTGCCCTGGATGATTTATGGGGCGTGGTTGTGGCGGGGGCACTGGCTCATGTGGGTGTACCTGGGCATGGCCGCGTACATCGCTTTGATTTCCTGGGGCCGGGTGGCCTACTGGCTTCCCTATCAGGTACGGGTGGTGCTGGGCCTGGTGGTGATTTACTGGGCCGCGGTGCTCAACGGCCTGGTGTTCGGTAATGAAATTCAGGCGACGATTTGGGCCATCGCCGCGGTGTTCTTTGGCGCGGTGTTCCTGCCCTTGCGGGCCGGTTTGCTCAACAGCCTGATTGCTGTACTCCTGGGCGGCGCGTTGCTGTACATCGACTTCTACAGACGGTTTCCTCCAGGTTTACCCCTGGGTTCGGGAGAGCGTTGGGGATTTGCCTTCGCGACCATGGTGCTCCTATCCTTCGTGCTCCAAGGGATGCTCTCCCTGTACCGGCGCCGCCTGGAAACCGCCCTGGAAGAGGGGCACACGCTGACCCAGATTCTGGAAGAGGAACGGCAGCGGCTGGAAGAACAGGGCGAACTTTTGGAATACCGGGTGCGACAAATCCGCACCATGGCGGAACTGGCCCAGGCCATCAGCGAGGTCATGGACCCCGAAGAGATGCTCTGGACCTTCGTAGAACGGGTGCAGCAGGCCTTCGACCTGTACTATGTAGGCGTGTTCCTGGTGCAGCCGGAGCAGGAAGCGGCCCGCCTGGCTGCCGGCAGCGGCGAAGCCGGTCGGCGTATGGTCCAGGAGGGCTACCGGCTGCCCCTGGGCGGTGGGTCCATGATTGCCTGGGCCATCGCACATCGCACCTTCCGGGTAAGCCAGGACGTGCGGGCCGACCCCACCTACTTCCCCAACCCCTACCTGCCCGAAACCCGTTCCGAAGCCGCATTCCCCCTGGTGGCCCGGGGCGAGGTTCTGGGTGCAGTGACCGTGCAGTCGAAGAAACCCAACGCCTTCGACGAGGAAACCCTGCGGATTTTCCAGATGCTGGCCGACCGGCTGGCCACCGCCTACGCCAACGCTCGGCTGTTCCGGGACCTGCAAGCCACGGCCCGCCGGCTGGAAGCCCTGCAACGCCAGCTCACGGCCACGGTGCTGGAAGGCATGTGGGAAGGCCAGGAAGTGACCGTCCAACAGGGCCAGGTGCCACCCGAGGCCGTCCAGGCCCATACCTTCCACCTGCCCCTGATTTTGCACGGCACCCAGATTGGCGAAATCCTCCTCTACCGGGAGCGGCCCTGGCAGGAGGAAGAGCGCGCCCAGCTCCAAAAGCTGGCCCAGCATTATCTGATGTCCCTGTACGCGACCCTGATGCTGCGCCAGGCCCGGCTGGCCGAACAATCCCGCACCTTGCAACGCACCTTCGAGGACCGTTTGGGGCGCTTTCTGGACGTGCGGGACGTCATCGAGGAAAGCCTGCGCTTCCTGGCCGAAATCTTCCGGGCCGAACACGCCCGTTTGGTCTTCACCTTGGATGGCGAAGCCGAGCCACGCCAGGAACAGGACGCGAAGGCCTCAGCATGAGCCTCCGGCCAGACTCGCATATCCCGTAATTGGGAGATGGCACCCCGATGCAAATGGATGGGACGCAATTCCACTGGAAACCAAAACGTTCGCTGCGGCGGTACTTCTGGGAACTGTCGGTTACCGTATTGGTAGGCACGTTGCTAATTGGACTCATCGAACTTGTAATTACCTTGACAGCACGACAGCACGTCCAGATGGCGCTGAGCGCAGTACCGCCCTTGCGGCTGGCATTGCGAGCCCGACCGAGCATTGAAGCCATCGTGGGCGATGTATACCGTTACGGTTTTTACCAACGGGATGATAAAACTACTCAACAGCGGTTGCTCACCGTACTCCGTTTGCACCGCACCAATCTCCGAGGCTTGGAAGAGGAATACGAAACCTGGATCGCCGAGAACCCGGGACATCCCCTGCAGCGTCTGATGACCGAAGCCCTCTTCCTCCTCAAAGAGGCCGATGAGACCACAGCGTACCTGGAAGAGGCGGCCGGTGAACGCCGTTGGGAAGACGTAGAATCCCTGACGCAACATCTGGAAATCCTGGCCACCCGGCTGGACGTGCGGGTGACCACGATTCTGCGGGTGGCGGACTACCAGTGGCGAGAAGCGTTGTATGCCACGTTGAGTGACATGACGCGCATCCTCTGGGTACCCGGTCTGGTGGCCGGTGGCATGATGTTTCTTGTTCTGGTGCAGACCATTTTGATACAGCGCCGGGTGCTTCGTCCCCTGTTGCAGCTCGTAGGGACCTTGCAGGCCTTTGCCCAGGGGAACTTGGACGTCCGACTGCCCGAAGTCCATGAAGACGAAATCGGGCTGGCGGCCCGGGTCTTCAACGTGATGGCCGAGCAAATTCAACAAAGCCAGCAACGGCTGGAACAGCAGGTGCAGGAACGTACCCTGGCCCTGCAACGCCGGGTGGCTCAGACCGTGGCCGCCGCGGACATCGGCCGCCTGATTACCCAGGAACGGGACCCGGAACGGCTCTTGCAACGGGCCGCGCAATTGATTGCCGAACGCTTCGGGTACTATGCGGTCAACATCTTCCTCATCGACGAATCCGGCACCTGGGCCGTCATGCGGGCCTCCAGCCACCCCGGTGGGCAGCGGCTGGTGCAGCAGGGCTTCCGCCTCCGGGTTGGGGAGCAGGGCCTGGTAGGGTACGCGGCCCACACCGGCCGGGAGCGAGTGGTCGGCGACGTCTCCCAGGACCCCTTCTACTTTGCCAACCCCGAATTCCCGGAGACCCGTTCGGAAGCCGTGTTCCCCCTGCGCATTGGCGATGAAGTGCGGGGCGTGCTGGACGTCCAGAGCACCCGGCTCCACGCGTTCCAGGCCGGGGAACTGGAGACCCTGCACATCGTGGTGGACCTGTTGAGCGCGGCCCTGGCCAACGTGGAACTGCTGCAGCGCCAGACCCGGACCCTGCGGGAGTTGCAACGCACCCAGGCGTTGATGGCCGCGGAAGCCTGGCGGTTCTTCACCCATGTGTATCTGGCACCGGGTTACCGGCTCCAGGGCCGGCAGGTGCAGCCCCTGGCCTTTGGGGAACACCGTTTAGGCGAGGCTTCGGCCCCCCATCGCCTGCATCTCCCCTTGAACGTTCATGGCCGCACCATTGCCGTGCTGGAACTGGAACGCCCGGCCACCCGCCGGTGGACGCGGCGGGAACAGGAAATGCTGCGCATCCTGGTCGATCGCCTGGCCATCGCGCTGGAAACGGCCCGGCAGTTCACCCTTTCCCAGCGCCGGCTGGCCTGGATGCACCACATCGTGCAAATGGCCCGCCGGCCCACCCTGCGCCCCATCGCGGTGGTCACCCAGGACCTGACCAACTTCATCCAGGAGACCTTCCGGTGGCCCCATGTGGCCCTGTTCCAGCGGCTTCCGGGTCGGGAGGAAGTGACCCAGGTGGCCGGGCAGGAGCGCTGGCCTTCCCCCTTCCGCATGGCCGGATGGCAGCAGACCGATTGGGCCCGCCGTTTGTCGAGCGAAAGGGAACCCTTGTTGCAGGACCGCTTCCCCTGGGTGGCCGGCCAGGAAGGAACCCGGCTGGTGCTGCCCCTGGTGGTCTCCGGCCAGGTCTGGGGCTATCTGGAAATCGGCCTGGAACAGCCCCATGCCTTTGCCCCCGCGGACCTACCCATCCTGGAAGTGCTGGCCGAACAACTGGCCGCCGCACTGGAGACCGCGGGCCTCTTCGAACAAATCGAGAACCTGCTTCAGGGCCACCAGGAAATCCACGACCTGGTGGTGCGCCTGGCCGGGGCCGACGACGTGGAAACGGCCATGACCCAGGCCGTGGAGGGCGTGTACACCAACTACCAGCGCTGGCAACTGCCCACGGGCGTGGCCCTGTACCGCTGGGACGACGAGCAACAGACCCTGTACCTGCACCACGCCCGCCCTGAGGCGTACGCCCAGGGGCTGCCCATCGCCTGGGTCGACCAGGATTCCCCGCCGCTACAGGCCCTGCAGACCAACCTGCCCCAGGAGGGCCGCCTGACGCCGGACCACCCCGCCTTGTGGGAAGCCGGGTACCGGCATATGCTGGCCGTCCCCTTGCGGGTGGGCGGGGTGCGCATCGGCGTCTTGCTTTTGGCCCGCACGGCCGAGTTCCCCTTCACCGAGAACGAGAAACAAATCATGGCCACCCTGGGCCAGGTGCTTTCCGCGGTGTTCCACAACCTGGCGCTGCTGGCCGACCTCAACCGACGGACCGAGGAAATCAACCTGCTCTTCAACTTCCTGGACGCCCTGGCCCGGCACACCGAAATCCAGCCCGCGCTGCAAGATGCCGCCCGGCGCTTGCGGGAAGCCTTCGACAGCCTGCACTGCGGCATCGCCCTGTTCGAGCAGGACGATACCGGCACGGCTTACAGCGTGCTGGCAGCCACGGCCTCCCGCGAGGGCACTGAGGAGGAATGGCGAACGTGGATTGGCGCTCGCTTCCCCCACGAGGGGGACTGGGCCATCCAGACCGTGCGCCAGACCGGGCAGCCCCTGGTCCTTCCCCGTGTGGCCGAAGACCCCCGGCTTACCCCCACGGTTCGTGAACTGTTGCGCAAACGCGGGACCGGGACCCTGGTCATCCTTCCCCTGATGGTACGTGGACAGGTCATCGGCACGGTGGGTTTGGACTTCGAAGAACCTGAGGCGGACATCCCGCCGGAGAAACTGCAACTGATGGTCCACTTGGTCGGCGAACTCAGCGTGACCCTGGAGCGGTTGCAACTGCTCGAAGAACTCAACCGGCGGGCACAGCGGGAGCACCTGGTACGGGAAATCACCACCCGGCTTCGGGCCACCACGGACCCCCAAGATGTGGTTCGTGTCCTGCTTCAGGAATTGAAACAGGCCCTGGGTGCCCAGCGGGTTCAGGTGCTGATCCAACGGGATGCAAGCGCGCCCGAAGACGAACGAGGGAGCCGATATGACGGTGCAACAGGTGGTCGCGCTTAGTCATCCCAAAGGCGGCGTGGCCAAGACCACCAGCGCGGCTGCGCTGGCTGGCGCGCTGGTCGAAAAGGGCTACCGGGTCCTGGCCGTGGACATGGACCCCCAGGGCAGCCTGACCCTGGCCCTGGGGCATCTCCCCCAGCAGGTCCAGGCCACCCTGGCCGATTTCCTGCAATACCGGCGGGACCTGACCGACATCGTGCTTTCCACCAAGGTGGAAGGGCTGGACCTGGTCCCCGCGTCGCCCCATCTCAACGGGTTGCAGCAGACCCTGCGCCACCAGAACGGCTACACCACCTTTCGTTCCCTGCTGCGGCTGTGGCTGCCCCGCCTTCCCTACGATTTCATCATCCTGGATACCCCGCCGGGCCAGGGGCTGCTGACCCTCAACGGCCTGATTGCCGCGCATCAGGTGCTGATGCCCACCCAGCCGGAATACTTCGCGGCCTATTCCCTGCGCTATCTGCTGCAGACCATCCGCTGGCTGCGGCTGCGTTTTCACCCCACGCTGGTGTACCGGGTGTTCATTACCATGTACCAGACCCGGCACCGGGCCCATGCCTGGATTCGGGCCCGGCTTGAAGCCACCTTCGGCCCGGGGTTGTGCAAGACCGTGATTCCTTTGGAGGCCAAGGTGCGGGAAGCGGCCATCGCGGGCCTGCCGGTAACCCACTACGCGCCCCGCTCCCGGGCGGCCCAGGCTTACCGCGCCCTGGCCGAGGAGGTGTTTTTCCATGGGCAAGCGCAAACCCAATGAGGAACTGGAACACCGTCTGGACGCGTTGCAGATGCCCCAGGAAGAGGCTGCCCAGCCGCCGGTGCCGGAAGAGCCGCAACCGCCGGAACCCCAGGGCCGGCTGCCGGAAAGCTTCGGCCTGCGCCTGGAACAGGAGCGCTGGCTGCCCGTCCGCACGCCCATGACGCCCTACGGCGCCCAGGCCCTGGGTTCGCTGCAGGCCTGGCGCTTCGGCGGGGAAGAGGACATGCCCGCGATGCTGGCCGTGCCCCTGCACTACCAGCATCGCCGGATTCTGCTGGAAGCCCTCGCGCCGCCCGGGCGCAAATGGCGGGAAGAAGAGGAGCGCCTGACCCGGGACGTACTGGAGCAATTCGCCCTGGCGTTGGAGCACGCGGAACTGTTCCAGCAAATCCGCACCGCGCTCCAGGAGGTCCGCCGGCTGTACGAGGCCACCACGGCCATCAACCAGGCCGGTTCGTATGACGAGGTCCTGCACGCGTTGCGGGAGTTCACCGCGTTGCGGGACCAGGTCGTCTACATGAGCATCATTTGGATGGACCGGCCCTTCAGCACCAAGGACAGACCCCGGTGGATGTACATGCAGGCCCAGTGGCGGGCCACCCCGGAACTGCCTCTGGCCCCTTACCAGCGCCTGCCCTTCCCCACGGATTTCTACACCTTCGTGCAACGGCGGCTCCAGGACGCGCCCTCTCTGCTCCTCGACCGGCAGGACCCGGACCAACCTGAACTTCTGAAACGTCTGTTCGCGATGATGCGGGTGCAGGCCTTCCTGCTGGCCCCCTTCGTCCTGGGCGGCCAGGCCCATGGCTGGTTCTTCGCCGCGTTCCGACATACCCCGCGGCTCACCGAGAACGAAACCCGCATTCTGGAGAGCCTGCTCTACCAGGCCAGCGCCCGGCTTTCCACCCTCTACCTGGCCGAGCAGACCCGGGCCGCGCTGGAGGAAACCCGCCTGCTCTACCGGGCCGCCAGCGCGGTGGCCGAGGCCAACGCCTACGAGGACCTGCTCCGCATCCTGCGCACGTACACCCTGGTGGGCGGCGAGGACGTGCTCTGGGCCGCGCTCTACGCCTTCAACCCTCCGCTTCGGCCCGATGCCCAGCCCCAAACCGTCTATCGGGTAGCCGAGCATGGCGCCTTCCCCCAGGAGATGCCGGCCCGCTTCCGCTTCGAAGCGTGGACCGAGAACGGAGAACACCCCTTCCGTCCGGGCTTCGTGCTGCAGTCCGGCAACGTGGAAGAGGACCTGGGCCTGTTCCCGCCGTTGCTGGACCTGGCCCGCCAGGGAGGGGCCCGGGCCCTGTTGGTGCAGACCCTTTCCGTAGGGCAGGAGGTGCTGGGCGTCCTGGTGGTCGGCTTCCGGGAACCCCGGACCTTCAAAGACGAGGACATGCGCCTCCTGGCCACTTTGGTTTCCCACACGGCCGTGCGCTTCCAGGGCCTGCGGCTGACTGCTGAACTGCAGCGCCTTTTGGAAATCACCGACCAGCTCTACCAGGCCTCTGCGGCCCTCAACCAGGCCCGTTCCCTGGACGAAGTGCTGGACGTGTTGCGTAAGTACACCGTGTTGGGCCAGCATGACGTCCAGGCCGTGTTCTTCATGCGCCTGGAACCGCCTTTGGGCGACCAGCCCCAGGCCACCCGCGGGCATGTGGAAGCGGCCTGGCCACGGCCCCAGGCCGACCCACCCCTGTGCTTCCTGAGCGCCCAGGACGCCTTGTGGTTGCGGGACCAGTTCATCCGCATCCAGGCCATGCCCCTGGAGGACCTGCAGGGCACCGCGCTGGCCCAGCACATGACGGCCGTCCTGGGGCAGATGGGTGTGACCGGCCGGTACGTGTTGCTTTACCCCCTATGGGTGGGCCGGGAGGTCATGGGGGTGATTCTGGGCGTGTACCCCGAACCCTTCCGGTTCACCGAGGAAGAACTGCAGGCCCTGACCGCGCTCCAGGCCCAGGTCGCGGTGCGCATGGACGGCCTGTTGCACTACATGCGCTCCCAGAGCCTGGCCGCGCACCTGCGCATGGCCGCGGAAATCGCGCGGGATATCGGTGCCGCCCTCTCTGTGGAAGAGGTGCTGGACAAGGCCGTCAACCTGATTAAGTCCCGCTTCGGTTTCTACCATGTTTCCGTGTTCCTGCTGGACCCCAAGGGGCTGTACGCGGTGGTCCAGGCTTCCACCGGCCCGGTGGGGGAAATCATGAAGCGCAGCGAGCACCGGCTCGCGGTGGGGTCCACCTCGGTGGTGGGCCAGACCGCGCTGCGGGGGGAACCCGTCGTGGTCAACGACGTCACCACGTCGGACGTGCATCGTCCCAACCCCCTGCTGCCCGATACCCAGGCCGAAGCCGGCTTCCCCCTGCGCATCGGCGACCGGGTGATTGGCGTCCTGGACGTGCAGGCCACCCGCAAGTACGTGTTCACCCCGGAGATGGTCCAGGTGCTGCAACTGCTGGCCGACCAGCTGGCCGTGGCCGTGGAAAGCGCGCGGTCCTACGACCTTTCCCGCCGCGCTCTGGAGGAAATCCGGCGGGCCGACGAGATGAAGAGCCAGTTCCTGGCCAACATGAGCCACGAACTGCGCACGCCCCTCAACTCCATCATCGGCTTCTCCCGCATCATCCTCAAGGGCATCGACGGCCCCATCAACGACATGCAGCGGCAGGACCTGGAGGCCATCTACAACGCAGGCCAGCACCTCTTGGGGTTGATTAACGACATCCTCGACCTCTCGAAAATCGAAGCCGGCAAGATGGAACTGGTCTTCGAAGAGGTGGACGTGCGCCAACTCCTGGAAAGCGTGCTGGCCACGACCCGCGGCCTGCTCAAAGACAAGCCCGTGGAACTGCGGGTGGAAATCCCCGAAGACCTGCCCCCCCTATACGCGGACAGCAAACGCATCCGCCAGGTGCTGCTCAACGTGCTCTCCAACGCGGCCAAGTTCACGGAAGAGGGGTACATCCTGGTGCGGGCCGAGGTGCAGACCACGCCGGCCGGCCAGCCCGAACTGTTGCTGGTGGTCGAGGATACCGGTCCGGGCATCCCCAAGGAGGCCCAGGCCAAACTGTTCACCCCCTTCTACCAGGCCGATTCCGCCATCACCCGGGCCGTGGGCGGGACCGGCCTTGGGCTGGCCATCACCCGGCACCTGGTGGAAATGCACGGCGGCCGCATCTGGATCGAAAGCGAAGAGGGCAAGGGGACCAAGGTCTTCATCCGGCTGCCCCTGGGCGTGCCCGAATCCCAGCGGGTGGCCTTTGCCGTGGTCTTCGACGACCCCGAAGCCGTGGAACTGTACCGCCAGCACTTCGGGGCCAAGGGCTATCGCATTCTGGGCACCCTGGACCCCAAAGAGTTCCAGGCCCGGGTGTTGAGCCTGCGCCCCTTTGCGGGGATGATTAACCCCTACCTGCCCGACCGCAAAGGGCTGCAGTTGATGCACCAACTGGCCGCGACCAAAGAGACCCGCGCGCTGCCCAAACTCCTGACCGCGGTCGCGGCCCAGGAGCAGCGGCTTTTCGTCCTCCCCTTCCTCAACGTGTTGGTGAAGCCCATCCGGCGGGAGGACATGGCGCCCCTGCCCTTCTGGCAGGCGGCCCTGGACATGCCCCTGCCCATCCGGTGCCTGTTCGTGGAACGGGAGCCGCAGCAGGCCGAGTACCTCCGCTCGACGCTGGCCCAGGAAGTGCCTGAGATGGAAATCGTGGTCGTGCCCACGGTGACCGAGGCCTTCGACCACCTGCGGGAGGCCCCCTTCCACGCGGTCTTCCTGGACCTGCTGGCCCCCGGCGACCCCATGGCCCTGCTGCACCTGCTGCGGGAAACCCACGGCCAGCAGCCCTTCCCCCTCTTCGCGGTGCTGGACAACACCCTGAGCACCGAGGCCTGGGGCCTGCTCGACCTGCTCTTCCGCCGTTGGTGGAGCCACTTCCTGATGCCCCAGCAGCAGGCCCTGTACGTCCTGGAGCGCTTCCTGTACTATCTGGAACTGGTACACCGCCAGAGCCAGCAGCAGGAGCAGCCCACGTAAGGGCGGGCATCCGTCCTCGGTGAGGTCCCAGGCGGGCCCCAGCAACGCGGGCCCGCCCTTTGAATGACGTGTACACCTTCGAACGGATTCAGGACAAAGGAGGCCAATGGTGGCCCTTGACGTGCAAGTCCGCTGCCTGGACTGTGGTCATCAGACCGGATACCGTCCGGGCATCACCCACTGCCCCCGTTGCGGCAGCGAATGGCTTCAGGCCGTGTACGACTACCCGCGGGTGGCCCGCGTGTGGCGGGAGCGGCTGCCCGCCCGCCCCTTCGACCTCTGGCGGTACCATGAACTGCTCCCGGTGCGGCATACCCCGCCCGAAACCGCCCAGGGCGAGGGGGGAACGCCCCTCTACCCGGCCCGGCACTTGAGCATGATGCTCAAACTGCCCAACATCTGGATCAAAGACGAGCGCCAGAACCCCACCTCGTCCTTCAAGGACCGACAGGCCGCGGTGACCATCGCTGCACTCAAGGAAGCCGGGCTGACCGACGTGGTGGTCGCTTCCACGGGGAACGTGGCCATCGCGTATTCCGCCTATGCTTCCCGGGCCGGCATCAAGTTGTGGGCCTTCGTCTCTTCCGCGGTGCCGGCCGAGAAGATGCGGGAAGTGGCCATCTACGGCACCCAGGTCATCAAGGTCACGGGGACGTATGACCAGACCAAACAGGTCGCGGCCCGCTTTGCCCAGGAACGGGGGTTCTACCTGGACCGGGGCGCGCGCTCCGTGCCCACCGTGGAATCCATGAAGACCCTGGCCTTCGAGATTGCCGAACAACTGGGCCTGCTGCACCCCGACGCCCGCTACGGCCCCGTATGGATGGCGCCCGACTGGTACATCCAGGCCGTCAGCGGCGGGCTGGGGCCTTTGGGGGTGGCCAAAGGGTTCCAGGAACTCTTCGAGATGGGCTTCATCGACCGGATGCCCAAGTTGGGCATCATCCAGGCCGCGGGGTGCGACCCCATGGTGCGGGCCTGGGAGCAGGACCGGGCCGAACCCGTGGACCTGGACAGCCCCAGCACCCACATCTCGACCCTGGCCACCGGACGACCGGGCCGGACGTACACGCTGCTGTACGAGTACGTCAAACGGCACGGCGGCGTGTTCCTGCGGGTTACCGACGAAGAGGCCTTCCGCACCATGCACATGATGGCCAAGATGGAAGGCATCTCCATGGAACCCGCCGCGGCCGTGGCCTTTGCCGGCCTCATCCGCATGGCCCGGGAAGGGTTGATTCAGCCCCATGAGACCGTGGTGGTCAACTGCACCGGGCACACCATGCCCATCGAGTCCCACATCCTGGGGGAGCGCTGGGCCAGGGAAGTGCCGGCCGAAGCCGTGCTGCAGGCCGCACCGCCCCAGGAGGGCCTGCTGACCGCGCTGACCGGCCTGGACCCGAAACGGCACCCCAAGGTCCTCATCGTGGACGACCACGAACCGGCCCGCATCCTGTTCCGACGGGTGCTGCAGTCTTTGGGCGAATACCAGATTCTGGAGGCCGAAAACGGCCGGCAGGCCCTGGAACTGGCGCGGGCGGAACGGCCCAACCTCATCATCCTGGACCTCATGATGCCCGGCATGGACGGCTTCCAGGTCCTGGAGCGCCTGAAGGAGGACCCGGAGACCGCATCCATTCCGGTCATCGTGGTGACGGCCAAGCACCTTTCGGGCCAGGAGCGGGCCCGCATTCAGAACCTGGCCCGTTCCCTGCTCATCAAGGGGGAGTTCTTGAGCGACGAGTTCTTCGAGGAGATACGCGCCCTTCTTGAGGAGGAAACCGAGGGCCGTTGAGCCCCAACGGGAGGGGGGCTTGCGGGAGGATGCGCGGTGCACCGGGGCCGAACACGCATGACGGGCATGGCCGCTGCCCTGGCCGCGGCCTTCTTCATGGGCCTGAACCCGGTGTTGGGCAAGATGGCCCTGGCTGCAGGGCTGCCGGCCTTTGGGGTGGCCGCGCTGCGTACGGTCCTGGCCGCGCTGCTGATGGGGTTGTGGCTGCGCTTCTGGCGGCCGGGCGGGTTCTACATCCACCCCATTGGCCTGGTCGGCGCGCTCCTGGCCGGCGCGCTGAACGGCCTGGGGTCCCTGTTCTTCTTCCTTTCCCTCAAACCCCTGGGCGCGGCCCTGGGCCAACTTTTGTTCTCCCTGCACCCCGTGTTCCTCATCCTGTGGGTGTGGCTGGACCGGGAACCCATCAGCCGGCTTTCCCTGCTGCGGGTGGCCCTGGCCATCCCAACGGTGGTGCTGCTGACCCGGCCCACCGGAACCCAGCAAGTTGCCCTGGGCCCTGCGGCCCTGATGCTCCTGGCTTCGGCCCTGTACGCGTTGCACGTGCCCATCAACCGACGGGTGCTGTACGAAGCCCCGGCACCAACGGTCACCTTCTACACCCTGCTTTCCATGAGCGGCGTGGTCGTGCTGGCCTATCTGGTCCTTGGCCCCCGCGCACTGCCCACCACGTGGACCCAGTGGAAACCCCTGGTGGCCCTGGGGTTGAGCACCTTCCTTTCCCGCCTGACCCTGTTCATGGGCGTCAAGCGTCTGGGCAGCCTGCAGACCATGCTGGTCTCCCTGGCCGAAATCGGGGTTTCCGTGCTGTTCGCGCATCTGTGGCTGGGGGAAACCCTGACGCCCACACAGTTCGCCGGGCTGGGCCTTTTGGTCCTGATTGTGGTCCTGGGTCACTTCGACCGGCCGACGGCCCCAAGGAGCCGACGACCCGGCGGCTGGCTGCAGTGGCTGCAACCGCCCCATGCCGCCGCGCCATGGCCGCGGTAGGCCTTGCCCTGCCGCGGCTTTTGCCAATAATGAGGTGAGGAAAGGCGGCCGCGCCGCGCCCCGCGAACCTGGGGCGGGCCGGCCGATGCAACGGGCGAAGCCCGTTCCCCAAAACCCAACCCCACGAAACCCGAACCCAGGGGACGTCTGGCCATGGAACTCCCTTCCCATGCCTGGCAGTTTTCCCAACGACCCCAGCGCTGGCGGATGTGGGCCGTGCTCCTGGCCCTGAACCTGGCCGCGTTGTGGTTACTGGCCCGGGTGCTGCGGGGGGAAATCACCTACCAGACCCTGTTCCCCCCGACGCCCACGCCCACCCGGTCGCCCCAATCCTGGGCCATGGAAGCCCAGGCCCTGTTCGAGGCCGGGGACCTGGAAGCCGCGATTCAGGCCTACCAGCAGGCCCTGCGCATCGCCCCCGAAAACGGGCAGTTGTGGGCGGACCTGGCCCGGACCCTGGTCTACTCCTCGGCCATGTTGACCACGGACCAGGCCCAGTACGAACGGCTGCAGGAAGCCGTACGCGCGGCCGACCGCGCGGTGGAGGCCGATAAGGAGAGCAGTTACACCTACGCGGTCCGGGCCTTTGCCCTGGACTGGCTGGCCACCAACCCCCTGAGCACGGCCGAAGCCCGCAGCGCGGCCCTGCGCCGGGCCGAAACCGACGCGGCCCGGGCCTTAGTGCTGGACCCCAACAACGCCCTGGCCCTGGCCTATTACGCGGAGGTGCTCCTGGACCAGCAGCGCTGGCTCCAGGCAGAGGAGCAGGCCGTCAAGGCCGTGGAACGAGGCCCCGACCTGATGGATACCCACCGGGTGTACGCGTACGTGCTGGAATCCCTGGGCCGCTACCGGGAGGCCATCGACCAGTACCTGGAGGCCATCCGCATCGCCCCCAACATGACCTTCCTCTACCTGCACGTGGGCTTCAACTACCGGTACCTGGCCAGCCAGGCCACGGCCAAGGTCGCCCGGGACCGGCTCTACCAGCTGGCCTTGGAGTACTTCGACCGGGCCGTGCGCATCAACAACCGCCTGGGGATTCAGGACCCGGTCCCCTACATCGCGATTGCCAAGACCTACGCGCAACAGGGTGAGTTCTTCGCGGCAGCCCGCAACGCGGAGCGGGCCTTGCTCATCGACCCTTCCGACCCCCTGGCCTATGCCCAGTTGGGCGTGATTTACGTCAAAGCCCGCAACTACGAGGGGTCCATCCCCCTGTTCAAATGCGTGGTGGAAGGCTGTTCGCCCCAGGAGACCAAGGCCATTCTGGACACCCTGGCCGAGAAGTTCGGCGAGGACCCCGACGCGTACCAGGGGGTGGCCATCGAACCCATGCCCATGACCAACATCACCGTGGCCTACTTCTACGCCCAGTACGGCGCGGTGCTGGCCGCGCTGGACCAGTGCCAGAAGGCCCTGCCCGTGCTGGCCCTGGTGGAAGAACGCTTCGGCAACGACCCAGGGTTGCGCAACGTCATCCAGGAAAGCCGCAACATCTGCCGCATTCTGCAGCAGCCCGCGCATCCGGGGCCGACCCCGACCCCCATGTATCCCACACCGGAGCCGTAACCATGGCCCCATGGGAGGCCGTGCTCGCCCGCTGGGTGCCCTGGGCGCCTGTACTTCCCCAGGCCCTGCAGGCGGCATTGCAAGCCGTGGACCCTGGTCAGGCCGTGCGTCGGCATCTGCGGCGGGCGGGCGCGGTGCTCCACGTGGCCGATGCCGCCTACGACCTGACGCGGGGACGGCTTTACGTGCTGGCCCTGGGCAAGGCCGCGTACCCCATGGCCCAGGCCGTGGCCGAACAGGTCGCGGGCCTGCCCTACCAGGGCCTGATTGTGACCAAGGACGGCTACGGCGGCCCGCCCCTCCCCGGCTTCGACCTGCACTACGCGGGGCACCCCGTGCCCGACGCCCGCAGCCTGGAGGCCGCGGGCAAGGTTCGCCGGCTGCTGGCCCAAACCCAGCCCGACGACCTGGTGCTGGTGCTGCTTTCCGGCGGGGGTTCGGCCTTGCTGGTGGACCCGGCCCCCGGCCTGACCTTGGACGACCTGCAGGCGCTGAACCGCGCGCTCCTGCGGGCCGGCGCGACCATTCACGAAATCAACACCGTGCGCAAGCACGTGGAACGGTTGAAGGGCGGCGGCCTGGCCCGCCTGGCCCAGCCGGCCTGGGTCCATACCCTGGTCCTTTCCGATGTGCTGGGGGACGACTTCAGCGTGATTGCCTCAGGCCCCACCTGGCCCGACCCCACCACCTATGGCCAGGCCCTGGAGGTACTTCGCTTCTACGGGCTGCTTTCCCAGGTCCCCCGTCGGGTGGTGGCCCATCTGGAAGCCGGTGCTGCCGGCCGGGTGCCGGAGACGCCCAAACCGGAGGCCCCTTTTTGGACGCGTGTCCGCATGACGCTGGTCGCCGCGCTGCCCATGGCCGTCGATGCCGTGGCCAGGACCTTCCAGCGGGCCGGGTGGCACACCGCAGTCCTGACCACCACCTTGCAGGGCGAGGCCCGGGAGGTGGGCCGGGCCCTGGCCGCCATCTTGCAGGAAGAAGCCCGACGGCAGCGGCCCCTGCCCCTGCCCGCGGCCCTGCTGGTGGGCGGGGAAACCACGGTGACCGTCCGGGGCCAGGGGCGCGGCGGCCGCAACCAGGAGATAGCCCTGGCCGCGGTGCCGCTGCTCGCGGGACTGCCCCGCGTGGCCTTAGTCACCCTGGCCACCGATGGCACCGATGGGCCTACGGACGCGGCCGGCGCGGTAGCCACTGGCGAGACCTGGTCCAGGGCCCGGTCCCTGGGCCTGGACCCGCGGCCCTTCCTGGCCGAGAACGATGCCTACACCTTCTGGGACCGGATGGATGCTTTGCTCCGCACCGGGCCGACCCGCACCAACGTGAACGACATCGCGGTGTTGTTGTGTGGGAAGCAGTGAGTGAGCAGTGGGCCGTGGGCAGTAGAGGAGGGATGTCATGCAGACGTATGCGCAGGCTCTGGCCGCCCTGTACCAGCGGGTGGATTGGGAACGTCAGCGGCGACGCCAGCCCGAAGCCCTGCGGCTGACCCCGGTGCGTCGCCTGCTGGAGCGCCTGGGGAACCCCCAGCACCGCTTTGCCGTGCTCCACGTCGCGGGGACCAAGGGCAAGGGTTCCACCGCCGCGATGCTGGAGGCCGTGCTCCGGGCCGCGGGGTACCGGACGGGGTTGTATACCTCCCCCCACCTGCACACCGTGCGGGAGCGGATTCGCATCCAGGGCGAACCGCTTCCGCCCGAAGCCTTCCGGGATTCGTTGCGGGAACTGTGGCCCTGGGTGGAAGCCGACGATGCCCTGAGCGTGTTCGACGTGCTGACCGGGCTGGCCTTCCAGGCCTTTGCCCAGGCCGGGGTTGAGGTGGCCGTGGTCGAGGTGGGTCTGGGCGGCCGGTTGGATTCCACCAACGTGGTCGCACCCAGCCTGAGCGTGCTGACCCGCCTGGGCCTGGACCACACCGACGTCCTGGGCGGGACCCTGCGCCGGGTGGCTTACGAGAAGGCGGGCATCATCAAGCCAGGGGTGCCCGTGCTCAGCGCGCCCCAGCGGCCCGAGGCCCTGCAGGTGTTGCGGCGGGTCGCGGCCGACCGAGGCGCGGCCCTATATGTGGTGCCGGCCGGTGCATACGCGGTGCTGCAAGCCACACCGGAAGGGCAGCGGGTGCGGCTGCCCACCTTAGCGGGCAAAGCCCGCATCGGGCACATGGCCTTGGTGGGCATCCATCAGGCCGAAAACGCGGCCCTGGTGAGCCTGGCCGTGGACCTGCTCCGGGACCGGGGATGGCGCCTGGACGAAACGGCCCTGTGGCAGGGGCTGACCCAGGTGGGATGGCCGGGCCGCTTCGAGGTGCTGGACAAGGACCGCCCCCTGGTGGTGGACGGCGCCCACACGCCGGATGCCGCCCGGGCCCTGGCCCGGACCCTGCGTCTGGTCTTCCCCGGTCGGCGTTGGCGGGTGCTGCTGGGCTTCTCCCAGGGCAAGGATATGACCGGCTTCTTGAAGACGCTGACGGCCCGGGTCCCTGTGGTGGACATCTGGGCCACCGCGTCCCGCCACCCGCGGGCCGTCGCAGCCGAGGTGGTGGGGGAAGCCGCGCGGGGCTGGAGCCGCGACTTTCGCGTCGTGGACGACGTCGAAACCGCGCTCCGGCAGGCCCTGCAGGACCCGTGGCCTCTGCTGGTCACCGGATCCCTGTTCGTGGTGGCCGAAGCCCGGGAGGCCTGGGCCGCGCTGGGGCACATGCCCATGCCCCCACAGGACCCGGAAATCCAATGGCGGGTGTAATCGGCGGTCGGCGGTCAGCGGTCCGCGGTGCGCAGTGCGCAGTGCGCAGTGCGCGGGACAACCGACGAACGACCATCGACGAACGACGAACGACCACCGACCACCGACCACCGAAAGGACCAGGCCCATGCCCAAAGCAAAGACCGTATACGTCTGCCGGGTTTGCGGACGCCGTGCGGTGCGGCCCCTGGGCCGCTGCCCCCAGTGCGGCGAATGGAACACCTATGAGCCCGTGGTCGAAGGGCCGGAAAAAGGGGCCACCGGTGCCCCGCGAGGGCGAACGCCCGTGCCCCTGGCCGAAGTACCGGCCCGGGAAGCCGTGCGCTGGCCCGTGCCCATGCCCGAAGTGGCCCGCGTGCTGGGCGGGGGCCTGATGCCCGGCAGCCTCATCCTCCTGGGCGGGGACCCGGGCATTGGCAAATCCACCCTGCTGCTGCAGGTGGCCATGGCCCTGGCCCAGGACCGTAAAGTACTCTACGTCTCCGGGGAAGAGTCCGCGGTCCAGATTCGACTGCGGGCCCAGCGCCTGCGGCCCGAAGGGGCCTTCCCCCAAAACCTGTACCTCCTGGCCGAGACGCACCTGGAAACCATCGTGCACGGCGTGGACCAGGTGGCCCCGCAGGTACTGGTGGTGGACTCCATTCAGACCGTCTACCAGCCGGACCTGGAGGGCGTGCCCGGCGGCGTCACCCAGGTGAGGGAATCCGCGCTGCGCTTCCAACAACTGGCCAAGTCCCGGGAGATGGCCGTGTTCCTCATCGGCCATGTGACCAAAGAGGGCGTGCTGGCCGGGCCGAAACTGCTGGAACACCTGGTGGATACCGTACTCTACCTGGAAGGGGACCGCTTCCAGACCTTCCGCATCCTGCGCTCGGTCAAGAACCGCTTTGGCCCGACCTCGGAAACCGGGGTCTTCGAGATGACCGACCGGGGCCTGCGGGAGGTGCCCAACCCGTCCGAGGTCTTCCTGGCCGGGCGGGTGGTGGACGCGCCCGGTTCGGCCATCGCGGTCACCATGGAGGGGACCCGACCCATGCTCATCGAGGTGCAGGGCCTGACCAGCCCCAGCCCCTACGGGCAGCCCCGGCGCACGGCCATTGGCCTGGACCCGTACCGCATGCAACTGGTGCTGGCCGTGCTCACCCGGCGGGTGGGCTTGCGGCTGGGCGACCAGGACGTCTTCGTCAGCGTGGTGGGCGGGCTGCGCATCCAGGAGCCGGCCGTGGACCTGGCCCTGGCCGTGGCCGTGGCTTCTTCCTTACAGGACCGGCCCGTGCGCGCGGATATGGTCTTCATCGGTGAGGTCGGCCTTTCGGGCGAGTTGCGGGAAGTGGGACACCTGGCGGCCCGCGTGCAGGAAGCGGCCCAGTTGGGGTTCCGGGCCGCGGTCGTGCCCAGGGTGCTGTCCTCCCGCAAGCCCAGGTGGCCCGAAGGTCTGGAGGTCATCGAAGCCCGAACGCTGCGGCAGGCCCTGCGGCACGCCCTGGTATAGGAGGTGCCACCGTGGACGAACCCCTGAGCCTGCGCCTGAGCCGGTTCCTCCTTTGGATGGGCGCGTTCGGCCTGCTCCTGTTCCTGCTTTCCGACTACGCGGGCTACCCCCAATACGAGTGGCTCTTTTGGATTATGCTGGCCTTCTTCTTGGGCTTCCTGCTGCGGCAGCGGGGCCTTTGGGTGCAGCATCAACAACGGCTGGAACGGCGCACCTCGCGACCCACGGGCAAGGAGAAGAAGAAATAGCGGGCAGCCGACAGCGGACAGCAGGCGATGATGAAAAACGGGCAGGCCCACAGCGAACAGGCCTGCCCGCTATTGTCCTTATGTCGGCGCGGTTATTTGAGGGTCAACAGGAAGGCAATCAGGTCGGCCAGGTCCTGCTCCGGCAGGTCTTTGTAGGAGGGCATGACGCCAGAGGGGAACCCTTCGACCACGTAGGCATCGGGTTCCATCAGAGATTGCATGAGATATTGCTCCGCGCTCATGCCCGGAACCCGCTCGGCGGCGCGGGTGGCAATGCCGGCCAGGGAGGGACCCACCAGGGTGACATCCGGTTCCAGGGAGTGACAGGTCATGCAACCCGCGTTCTGGCCCAGCACGGTCTGGTTGAAGAGTTGTTCACCCCGCTTGGGGTCACCCTTGGCGGCCATGCCGCCCATTTCGCCCTTTTCCTCGTACTTCTCGCCTTCCATTTCGCCTTCCATCTTGCCCTCTTTCTCCTCCTTCATCTCGCCCTGCATCTCCCCTTCCATCTTCCCTTCCTGCTTGTCTTCCATCTGACCGGCTTCGGCCTTCGGCTGCTGGGCCGGCGTTTGGGCGCCGGACTGGCACCCGGCAAGCACCAAACCGGCCGCCAGCATCAACACGAACAAAAGCATCCACTTGCGCATCGCGCATCCTCCTTTTGCTAAGAGTTCGTATGCGAACGGATCACTTCAGGGTAAGCAGGAAAGCCACCAGGTCCTGGATGTCTTCCTCGGTCAACAATTCCCGATCGTTGGGTGGCAGCA
>JALXBY010000082.1:0-2982 GCA_026991215.1 Anaerolineales bacterium | reverse complement strand
ACAATGGACTGGTACAGGTACTCACGCGCACTCATGCCAGGCACCCGGGTTTCGGCCCGGGTAGCAATCCCGGCCAGGGAAGGGCCAACCCGACGTTCCCCAGGGTTGAGGGAGTGGCACAGACGGCACCCGGTATTTTTACCAGGAACCTGCTCAAAGAACAACTGCCGACCGCGCTCCGGGTCCCCGCCGGGGAGCCGGTCCCGAAACTGGAACGTGTACACCCGTCGGGGTTCCCAGTTCTGTTCGGTCTTGAGGAGGAGCCAACTTTCCCCAGGCAGGGTCAACCAGGCTTCCAGCGTATGCGTGCCCGGCGCAATCTGCCTCTGCAGAAAGGCCCAGACGGTCCCCTCGGCAGCCACGGGTTGCATGGCCAGGAGGCGGCCGTCCATGGCCACGTAGAGGCCGGGCGCTTCGCCCGCCGGCGCGTTCCTGGGTTGGGCCTCGGCCAGGGGTCGGCCCGGTTGGTGATGGACCGCAATCTGCACCGTGGCCTGCTGCGCCCAGGGCGGCCCGGCATATACCCACCGGTTCCCCAAAACCACCAACACCAACATCAACGCCAGAAGGAAGGCCGCCTTCCAGAACGCGGGCCGCGGGAGCCAGGCCCGCCATTCCCCCGGCGGGATAAGGCGCGGGCCTGTTGCCCCGTTGCCGGGCATGGCCGCGCGCAGGGCTTCGGGGAAGGACGTGGGGGGCACCCAATCGACCCGCAGGGGCTTTTCCCGCCACCGGGCGCGGAGCCAGGGCTTTCGGGCGCGGTGGAGCCGGGCGTCCAGCCAGTTGTTCCCATACCGTTCGGGGCAGTCCTCCGCCGGGCACCCGATGACCTGCACCTCCGCGGCCCCCTCCTGCCAGGCTAAGGCCAGCACATCCGGGTGCAACGCACCGATGCAGGAAAGCCCCACCACTGCCACCGGTCGGCCCTCAGGCGTGGCCGGTGGCGCGGCGGCCAGGTCAGGGTGCATCCGGATGTGCCGGTGACAGGCGAACACCAGCCGGGCCTGGGGCCTGCCCTGCAGGGCCTGCCGGATGCGCGTCCGGATGTGGTCCGGGTCGCCCTGGGGGATGGGCAGGCGCAGGGCATCGGTAGGACAGCTCCCTACACAAATGCCGCAGCCTACGCACCGCTCCGGATGCAAGAGGGCCACCAACCGGGGGCCGGGGCCTTCGCGAGGCACCATTTCCAGCGCGTTGTAGGGGCAATCCCGCGCACACAGGGTGCAGCCGATGCACTGTTCTTCCGCCAACTGCACCGGCGGGGCCTGCAGCCGGGGCCGCCACCACCAGGGCAGCAAGCCCACAAGCAACAGCACAAGCAGGAAGCCCAAAAGCACCCGGCCGGCGACCAGCACTTCCGGAAGCCAGAACAGGTAGAACACGTTGAGCCGCACAAGTTCGGGCAACCGGGTGAAATCCCAGATGGGCAGCCGGGAGACAGGGACCACCAGCGCGGTAAGCGCGGCCAGCACCGCCACGGCCACCAACCAGGGCTGGGCCGGGAACCACCGGGGCCGGTTGAGATGCCGGATGTGCAGCCAGTACACGAAAATCAGACCAATGGAAAGCCCCACGTGCAGGAAGAATAGGGTGACCATGTAAAGCCACCCGTTGTTCTCTTCCCAGGGCAGCAGGAAGTTGAGAATCACCGCCCGGCCCGCGCGCAGCGGGGCAAGCAGCGTCAGCAGCCATTGATGCAACCACTGGCTGCGGACGTCGGCCAGCATCCAGAACCCGGTCACCCCAATGACCCAGACCACGAAAAGCAAGGCCACGCCGGAAACCCAGGCCAGCAACCGAGGCCCCTTGAACCGGTTCTGGACGAACATGCGCCAGGCATGGAGCAAGACGAAGAGCACCAGCAGGTCGGCCAGGTACCGATGCATCCCCCGGATGACATGGCCGATGACGTTGCTATCGATGCCTTCGATGGAAGCATACGAGCCGGTGAAACTGAAACGGTAGAAGAGGGTGACGTACAGACCGGTAACGGCCAGGAGGATGAGGGTCCAGAAGGCCAGGGTTCCGGTGTGGTAGAAGAGGAAAAGGAAGGCGTCCCGAATCCAGCGGTAAAGGGGCGCTTCAAGGCGCAGGGTCAGGGCCTCCAGCCGGGCGAGCCAGGTATCCTCATGGGGGAGGCGTGGGGAAGGGGCCATGACGGTTCACCCCAGGGGAAATGGGCAAGGAAAAAGGGGAGCCGGGATGCCCGGCTCCCCAGCAAGGCGCAGGGTTACCACAGTTTCATCAAGGGTGCATCCACCAGGACCATGTTGCTAATCATCTCGATGAGGGCTGGCGTGTAGGCGATGATGACCAGGGCCACCGCGCCCACCACCCAGGGCTTCCAGGCATCCAACCATTCGGGGACCTGGACGTTGGCGTACAGGGGTTCGGCCACAGGGGGTTCCACCTCCACGGGTTCCTTGGCCTTGCTGAAGATGGTCTTGGCCATGACCAGTATGTAGAAGTACAGGCCAAAGAAGAGGATTGTGCCGCCGATGGCCACCCGCAGGAGCAGGCCCTGCCATTCCGCCGGCACGTAAGGCGCATTGCCCAAAGGCGTGCGCCGGGGCGCGCCGGCCAGGCCCAGGGAGTGCATGGCCTGGGAGAAAATCGCCATACCCACGAAGTACACCCAGGGCTGAATCTTGGCCAGTTTGGGCCAGCCCAGCGGTTTCTTGGTCAGGTACGGCACCAGCCAGTAGGAGATGCCCATGAAGGTCATGGTCACCGCGGTGGCCACGGTGAGGTGGAAGTGACCGGGCACCCACGCGGAGTTGTGCAGAATCAGGTTGAGGTTGTAGGAGGCGTTAATCAATCCGCCAATTCCCCCAAACACGAAGAGGATGCCCGACAGAAGTTGGGAAGACACAATGGGGTCGCCCCAGGGCAGGGTCTTGAGCCAGCCAAACAAGCCTTTGCCGCCCCGCTTGCGCCCTGCGTATTCCAGGGAGGCAATCACGGTGAAGAAGGTCATCATGG
>JALXBY010000081.1 GCA_026991215.1 Anaerolineales bacterium | reverse complement strand
CGAAGGACATGCCGAAGTTATCCTCCAGCAGGCTGGAGGACCGGACGATGATGGGCCGTTCGCCGATGCGTTCCAGCATCTCCTGCAGGGCCACTTCGATGTCGGGGGGCATCCGGCCCTGCAGGAACTCCTCCCGCAGTTTGGGGTACTCCTCCCGAATCTGTTCCGGCGGTTTGTACTTCTGGTCGGCCCACTTCATCAGGTCGTTGTAGGTCATGAAGGCGTAGAGCACGTCCGCGCCCACGAAGTAGGATTCGGGCATGCGGATGTGCTGGCGGATGTCCTCGTCCGCGTAGGTGCTCAGGATGCGGTGGGCCAGGACCACGCCCGCGGCCTTGCCGCCGATTTTCCCCGGTCCGATTTTTCGGGAGGCGATATGGAGCAGGTCCTCTAAGGTCAGCCACTGGCGGGCGATGGAAACATAGGCCATCTGGTCGCTGATGATGCGGCGGATGAGCGCGGCCTTGATTTCCTGGATGTGGGCCTGGTGCTTCTGCCGCTCTTCTGGCGGCATCTTGGCGTACATGGAGGCGTATTCGATGAGGGTGGTGTAGGGCGCGACCTCAGGGTTGAAGGTGATGTCGATGTCCAGCACCTGGGGCCGCTTTTCCGCCAGCACCTCCCGGACGATGCGCTCGAAGTCTTCCATGGAAAGGTAAGTGGCGAAGTACACGTCGGTCAGGTAGGAGCGGATGCGTTCCCGGCGGGTCTCCCACACGTCTTCGGGGTCGCCGTAGCGGGGCACGCCTTCCCGCTGCTGGGAAAGGATGGCCTCCTCCCGCACCCGGGCTTCGAAATCCTGGGGGGTGATGATGCCCCGGCGGAAGAGTTCCTGCCGCATCCGCGCCCGGATGCGGGTGCGCAGGATGGGGTACTTGACCAGGGTAGTGTAGATTTTCCAGAGGGGTTCGGCCGCGGGCAGGGTCATGGGGTTACCCCGGCAGTTGCATGGGCATGATGATGTGGAGATAATCGTCCTGGCCGATGGGCCGCAGCACCGCGGGGCTGGCTGGTGCGATGAGTTCCATGGCCACGTCCGCGGTGGGCATGGCCTCCAGGGCTTCCCGCAAGAAGCGCACGTTGAAGCCAATGACCATCTCCTGGCCCTCCACTACGGCCGGCAGGGTAATCGTGGTATCCCCCAGCTCCTCATCCTGGGCCGTGACCCGGAGCACACCGGGCGCGTCGGTCCCGGGTTCCACTTCCAGGCGGACCGCCTCGTTGAAGCGCTCCCGGGTGAAGAGTTGGGCCTGTTTGCACGCGTTGAGGAAGAGGTCCCGGGAGACCACAATCCGGGTGTTGTAGGAGGTGGGAATGAGGGGGTCGTAATCGGGGTACTTACCCTCGATGAGTTGACTGAGCACGTCCACCGGGCCAGAACGGAAGGCCATCTGACGGCGGTCCTCCAGCAGGGTCATGCGCACCGGGGCCTCGGTCCTGGCCAGGATGCGGTCCAGTTCCCGCAGGGTGCGGGCCGGGAGGATGACGTCCCAGGCCGGGAGTTGCGCCTCGGTAGCCACCCGGCGCACGGCCAGGCGGAAGCCATCGGTGGCCGCGAAGCGCATCTCGCCATCCCGGACCCGAAGGGATACGCCGGTCAGCACGGGCCGGGCTTCCTCCTTGGCCGCGGCAAAGACCACCTGCTCGATGACGTCCCGCAGGGTTTCGGGGTCCATTTCTACCCCGTCCTGCATGTCGGGCACGGGCAGGGGCGGGAATTCGTCGGGGTCCATGCTCTTGAAGCGGGCTTGCGTGGCCGAGGTCTGTACCCGCAACAACGCGGCCTCGGGGTCATAGGCCAGGTGCAGTTCCTGCTCCATCACGGTGCCGATGAAATCCGCAAAGCGTTTGGCCTGCACCGCGGCCGAGCCGTGGGCGCGCACCTGCCGGGCCTCCACCACACAGGTGATGGCCAGTTCCAGGTCCGTGGCGGCCAGACGGAGGGCGTTTTCCTCGGTGCTCAACAGCACGTGTTCGAGGATGGGGTTGGCCGCACGCGAGGCCACCGCACGGCTGACGATGCTCAAACCATGGGCCAGGTTCTCTTTGAGGATGTCGAGTTCCATCGAGCGCCTCCTCGCCGGGGTGTATGCCAGGGACGTGTGGGGAATTGTACCCCCACCTGGGGACCCCGCGGGCTACCCCACTTCCCCCGCGAAGTGACAGGCCACCCAGTGGCCGGGTT
>JALXBY010000080.1 GCA_026991215.1 Anaerolineales bacterium | reverse complement strand
GCCCAACTGGCCGCGCCGGGCGAACTGCTCCACGCCCTGGAACGCCTTCTGCCCGAAATGGAGAAGGCCCTGACGCCGGCGCTGGAGATGATGAAGACGATGGCCGACAGCGGACAGCGGACGGCGGACGGCGGCCTGCCGACTGCCGACCACCGACCGCTCATCCTCATTCCCATCGGTTGGCTGGCGCTTTTGCCCTGGCACGCGCTCTTCGTGCGTCGGGGGTGGGCCGTGGCCTATGCGCCCTCGGCCTGGGTGGTGCAGGGCCTGGCGGCCCGGCCCATCCATCCCCAGGGAGATTTGCTCGCGACCGCGCCCCATCCCGCACCGGAGCGCATCCGCGAAGCCCAGCGCCGCTTGCAAGCGATGCTCCCGGACTGGCGGAAGGCCGTGGCGGCCCGCTGGCCCGCCCTCAAGGCGGAGGAGCAGGCCCTGCTGCGGCTTTGGCTGGGCCGGGAGCCGACCGCGGTGCTGGATGACCTGGAAGCCTGGACCCGCCTGCCTCCCAAGGAAGCCCTGTACGCCACCGCGAGACTGTGGCCCCAGGCCCGGATGCTCCTGGCCCTCGCGCCCGACTTATGGGCGACCTGGCGCGAAATTGAAGGCAGGGCACCCGTCTATCTGGGCTTTGCGGAGATGGAGGCCCGCACCCTGGGCAGCACCTGGGCCTCGCGCGGTGCCGAGGTACTCCTGGGCGGAAACGTCACCCGAACCGCGCTGCAAGAAGCCCTGCCCCGGGCCCAGGTGCTGCACCTCGCCACCCACGGCGTGTTCGTGCCGGAGGAGCCCGAGGCTTCGGGCGTGTTCCTGAGCGACGGGCTGCTCTCCCTGCGGGACTGGATGAACCTGCCGCGCCCGGCCCTGGAAAACCTGCAACTGGTGGTACTCTCCGCGTGCCAGACGGCCATCGCGGATTTCCAAGAACTCCCCCAGGAGGCCATCGGCCTGCCCGCGGGTTTCCTGTTCGCGGGGGTCCCCGGCGTGGTGGGCTCCCTGTGGCCGGTGGACGATAGGAGCACCGCGCTGCTCATGCTGCGCTTCTACGAGTACCTGTGGGGCGAAGGCCCCGGGGTGACCCAGGCTCACCCGCCGGCCGAGGCCCTGGCCCTGGCCCAGTGCTGGCTGCAGGACCTGACCTACCGGGACCTGGATGCCTACCTGGAAGCCCAACGGCATCGTGTGGACCTTCGCGAAGTCGCGCCCTCGCCCGCGCGCATGGCTGCGAGCCTGGTGCTCACCCTGCGGCCCTGGGTGAAACAAGGCGTGCGCCAGACCCCCGACGCCCGTCCCTATGCCTCGCCGTACTACTGGGCGGGGTTCCTGTATGTGGGGATGAGTGGATGGGCGAATGGGCGAATAGGCGAATGAGCGGATGGGCGAATGAGCGAATCAGCGAATCAGCGGATGGGCGAATGGGCGGATGGGTGAAATAGCGATGACGCCTCTGGAACGGGCCCAGGCACAGACGCGGGTCTATTTTGAGACAGGCCGGGATGACGACCTGCGCCGGGCCTTACAGGCCTGGGAGGAAGCCCTGGAGGGCCTTCCGCTGCAACCGCGCGAGTCGGTCTGGAGGATGTACAACCTCTACGCCACCCTTTGCCTGGAGGCCTACTGGCGCTGGGGCGAAGCATCCCGCTTAGAGCGTGCTCTGGCGATACAGGAGGCCCTGCTGGCCTATCCCCTTCCGAACGACCTGCGCCTTATTGTGCTCAACAACCAGGCGCTGGCCCTGCAGGATCGTTTTGCGCACACAGGCGCGCTTCAGGACCTGGAAAAGGCGATGACCTTGTGGGAAACAGCCCTGCCCCTGGCCCAGGATCCTGCTACCCGGGGTGCCCTGCTCAACAACCTGGCCACCGCCCATGAGATGTACCACCGCTACACCGGGGATGCAAGTCACCTCGCCCGCGCGCTGGCCTTGTGGGAACAGGTGCTGAGCCTTCTGCCTCAGGAGCATCCTGAGGCACTGCGGGCCCGGGGGAATCTGGCCGCGGGCCTGCGGGAGCGTTATTTGCACACCGGTGATGTGCAGGACCTGGAACGTAGCCGGCGCCTTTTGGAGGACGTGCTCCCGCATCTCCCGCCGGGTCTGGAGCGGGCCCTGTTCCGCAACAACCTGGCCCTCACCTATTGGGAAGGATTTCAGCGCCACGGCCATCTTGGGGCGCTGGATACGGCGTTAGCCCTGTGGGAGCAGGCCCTGGCGGAAATTCCCCCTCGGGCACCTGCGCGCCTTCAGGTGGGTCACCACGCGGTGCTGGCCTATGCCACCCGAGGGCGGTTGCGGGCCGCTTGGGAAGATGTGGAAAGGGGACGGGCACTGTTGGACACGCTGCGCGACCAGGCGCAGGGCCCGGAGGACCGGGCGCTGTTGGTCAAAACCCAGGCGGCGTTGGATGAGGCCGAATATGCATTGCGGGGAGATATTGACGCCTTGGAACGGGCACGCCAGGCCCTGCAACAGGCCGTGGAAGAACCCGGCCTTCCCCAAGATGTCAAACGCTCGTTGATGAGCCAACAGGCTCGCTTGCTTTGGGCGCGCTATCAGCGGAGCGGCGACCCCCAGGCCCTTCGCCTGGCCCGGCAAATCTGGGAACATCTACTGATGGACCTGCCACCGAACCATCCCGACGTCCTTCCCTGGCTCAACAATTGGGTGTTGACCCTCTTGGAGGAGCAGGAGGAGGTCTCGTTGCTGCGTCGGGCAGGGCAACGCCTGGAAGAGGCGCTTCGGGAGGTCCCCCAGGAGAGTCTGGCCTGGGCCCAATGGGCCAATAATCTGGCTCTGGTGCTGCAAACCCTGGCGCGTCATCATGAAGACCCCGAAGGCCAGACCCTTCTGCGCCGCAGCCTTCGCCTGTACCTCCGGGCACGGCATATGGCGCCCGAAGCGGCCTTCGTGTGTTGGCGTGTACTCAACAACCTGGCCAGCGGCCTGTGGGATGCGTCCTCCCGCCTGCAGCGTCCAGCATGGCGTGATCTGGCCCTTCGCCTGTGGGAAAAAGTCGCCCATCAGGCCCGGGAACACCACCCTGAGGCCTCCTTAGCCGCCTCCTGGAACCTGGCCAAGAGGGCCTTTGAGCAACGAAACTGGGACCGGGTCGTCCAGGTGTTGGACCGGGGTTGGGACCTGATGCAGGTGCTTTACCGCCAGCAGCGTCTTCCTGCCTACGGTCTGGCCTGGCTGCGGGAAGTGCAGACCTGGCCGGCCATGCACGCCTATGCCCTGGTACAGCAGGGCCGCCCTGTAGAAGCGGTCATGGCCCTGGAACGGGGACGCACCTGGCTTTTACGCGAGGCCCTGGGCCTGCGCCTGCGTAGTGGGCAACGTCGCTTCAACACCGAGCCATTTTCCGAGACCTCCTTCTCGTGGGCGGCGATCCATCAGATCGCGCAGCAACTTGGGCCGCTGGTGTATCTTCTGGCCACCTTTCAAGGCGGCTTTGGGATCATCGTACATCCAGGCGAAGAAGCACCCGTGCCTGTGGCCCTTCCTCGTCTCACCCAGGAAGCCCTGGAACGCCATCTGGACCGCTGGCAGGTGGGATTGCAGGCCGCCTCTCAGGGCCAATGGGCAGAGGCTCAGGCCACCTTGGAGGCGTTGTTGGCCTGGCTGCAAGAGGCATTACAGCCTCTGCTCGACTTCCCGCTTCTCCAGGGCCAACCGGGCCTCACGCTAATTCCCGTGGGGTTACTCAACCGCCTGCCCTTTCATGCCGTGGCGCGTTCGGATAGGGTTCCCTGGGGTTTCCACACGCGCCTGCGCTATGCCATATCGGCCCACCTCCTGTACTATGCGCAAAACCTGCCACGTCCAACACCCCCCTGGTCCTTCCTGTTCGTGGGTAACCCTACCGGCGATTTGCCCCTCGCCCAGGCTGAGGTCCTGGCCTTGGCCGCACTCCATTCCAGGAACGCTCGCATGCTGATTGGACCGCAGGCCACGCGGGAACGCGTGCTCCAGGCATTGGGGGAAATAGCAGGGTTCCATTTTGCGGGACACGTGGACGTTTCCCGTACCGGGGTCCGGTTGTACCTGACTGACGGTCCTTTGACCTGGGCCGAGTTGGGGCGCAGGGAAGCCCGCGGGGCCCTGGCCGTGCTTTCGGGATGTGAAACCGCCCGCACGGACCCGCGCTTTCCCGAAGAAAACCTGGGCCTCCCCGCGGCTTTTCATCTTTTGGGTTTCCCGACAGTGGTGGCTTCGCTCTGGGTCGCCGACGATTGGGCTACGGCCCTGCTGATGTACCGTTTTTATCAGCAGTTGGAAGCCGGTCGCGCGACGGACATTGTCCAGGCGCTGCAACAGGCCCAAAGGGAACTGGCCCAAAGCACCTGGCAAGACATCCATGGCTTTTTGGTCTCGCTGCGTCGGCAGGGGAAAGGGCTTTCCCTGGTCCATGCCCTGCGGCCGCGGGTAGAACAGGCCCTGGCCCGGGGCGAGGGGACGCTTCGCCCTCTGGCCCATCCCCTGTATTGGGCCGGATTTGCCGTGTGGGGGGTATCCTGAAAAGAGGAGGTATGCGATGCGCATCACGCCGGAGGTGCTCGCCACCCTGCTGGCCCTGGAACAGGTGCAGGAAGAACTGCAGACCCATCCCCGCTGGGAGGAACTGCGGTCACGGCTGGAGGGATACCTGCAGGCCCTGAGCCAGACCCAGGACCCCGAAACCCAGGCGGCCATCTGCCTGGAATTGGAAGACCTGGTGGCCGAGGCCCTGGGGGCCCGCTGGTGGGAGATTCGGGCGCAGGCCCCCATACGAACGCGCGGGCTGTCTTCCCGGGAACAGCGGGCGCTGGAAAGTCTGGCCCGGTTTTTCGGCCTGCCCGGGTTGATTTTCATCCCGCCGGAGCCGGAAGAAGAGGCCCAGGGGGAAGGTGCGTACTGCTGCCCCCGGTGCGGGTATCGGGCCGGCCGACCCGGTCGGTGCCCGGAGCACGACCTGGAACTTCGCCCTTGTGAGGAGGCGGGATGAACGACATCTGGTCCCTGCTCACCCAGGAGGACGTGGAACGGGCCTTGCAGCGGCTATGGGACCCGGCCTGGCTGTTTTGGGGACTGGGCGTGGTTTTGAGCGTGCTGGCCGCCGGGCCATGGGGGTGGACCTTGCTCCGCGCGCTGGCCCGGTCGCTGACGCCCCAGGGCTGGGCGCTCTACGTGGGACTTCCGCTGATGGCCCTGGTGCTCGTCAGCGCCCAGCTCATGCGGCTGACCGAGGAACGGTGGCTGCGCTTGTTGGAGGGCTACGACTGGCCCCGGGCTCTGCACGGCCTGCGGCGCTGGCTCCTCCTCAGGCAACAAAGGAAGCAGGAGGCGGTGCGCCGGGAGTTGCAAGCCCTGGGTTCCCAGGTGCAGGAGGCCCTGCGCGAGGGTCGGCTGGATTTGCCCCTAGCGGAACGCTACGCGCGGCTGGACACGCTCCGCTACACCTTCCCCCAGGGCTTCGTGCTCCCGACCCGTTTGGGCAATCTGCTGCGGGCCGCGGAGGAATATGCGGAGCATCGCTACGGCCTGAACGCGGTGCTGGTCTGGCCGCGGTTGTGGCTGTTGCTGCTGCAAGAGGTCCGGGAGACGCTGGCCCAGGCCTATCAGCGCCTGTTGGCCGCGGTTCGGGCCTGGGCCTGGGGGCTGACCTTCCTGTTGACGTGGACGCCCCTCACGGCATGGCAGGCCTGGCGCTTTGGCGGAGGATGGGCGTGGCTGGCCCCTGCCGCGGCCCTGGGGACGGGGTGGCTCTGGATGCGCCTGGCCTACCGCCTCGCGGTGGCCCGGGCCGTGGTCTTCGGCGAACTGGTGCGCGCGGCCTTCGACCTCTACCGAATGGGCCTCTACGACGCGCTGGGCTGGCCCCGGCCTTCCCCGGAAGAGGAGAAGGAAGCCGGGAAGCGCCTCACCGCGTTCCTGTGGCGGGGCGAGCGACCGTCCTCCGCCGACCGCTGACCGCCGACTGCAGACTGCCGACCGCCGACTGCAGACTGTCGACCGCCGCCTCTCACTTCCGCCCCACCGGTGCAAACCGCCGACGGTGCACCCCCGCGGGGCCGTGCTGTTCGAGGGCCGCGCGGTGGTGCCGGGTGCCATACCCTTTGTGCCGGGCAAAGCCATAAGCCGGGTACGCCCGGTCCAGGCCCTGCATGTAGGCGTCCCGCACGGTCTTGGCCAGGATGGAGGCCGCGGCGATGGACGCGCACCGGGCATCGCCCTTGGGCAGGGCCACCTGGGGCAGAGGGACATCGGGGAGCAGCAGGTGGTCCAATAGCAGGAACTGGGGCGGTTGGGGCAGGGCCTGGAGCGCCCGCATCATGGCCAGCCGGGTGGCCTGGGGGACGCCCAGCCGGTCCACTTCTTCCCACGAAGCCCAGCCCACGGCCCACGCGAAGGCATGTTGCAGCACCACAGGCAAAAGCCCGGCCCGGGCCTGGGGCGTGAGGGCCTTGGAATCGTTCAGGTCCTGCAGGGCCGATGCTTTGGCCGCCTGGGGCGGGAACACCACCACGGCCGCGACCACCGGACCGGCCAGCGCGCCCCGGCCGGCTTCGTCCAGGCCGGCCACCAGGGTGTAGCCCGCGCGCCAGAGGGCCTGCTCTAAGGTCCAATCAGGCGCAGGGCGGGTCATAGCGGCCCTTCCACGCGTTCCAGCGGATGGTCATCAACTCCAGGGCCATGCGGAGGGAATCGTGGACCAGGCGGACGCGGCTGTCGGGGTCGAAGTACCAGGGGATGGGCAGTTCCACGATGCGATACCCCCGCATCCGGGCGATGAACAACACTTCCACGTCGAAGGCCATGCCCGTCAGCCGCTGGCAGGAGAACAGGTCTTCGGCCACCGGACCCCGGAAACTTTTGAACCCGCACTGGCTATCCCGGATGCCGGGCAGGGCCAGGGCCTGCACCATCAGGTTGAAGGCCCGGCCAATCAGGTGGCGGTGCCAGGGTTCGTTGTAGCGCACCGCGCCCGGGGCTTCGCGGGAGGCGATGACGATGTCGGCATCCGGCCCCTGGGGCGGCAGGAAGCGGGGCAACTCCTCGATGGGCATGGAGAGGTCGGCATCGGCCAGGAAGCGATACGCACCCCGCGCGGCCAGCATGCCCATGCGCACGGCCCGGCCCTTGCCCCGCAAGGGCGTATGCAACACCCGAATTTGGGGATGCCGGGCCGCGTAGGACCGGGCCAGTTCCAGGGTGCCGTCGGTGCTGCCGTTTTCCGCAATGATGATTTCGTAGGAATGGGGGAAGGACTGGAAGAAGTCGAGGATGCGGTCCAGGGAACGGGGCAGGCGTCGGGCCTCGTTATATGCGGGGATGACCAGGGAGAGGAACACGTCCGGCATCGATGCAAACCTGTTGGCGTGGTGTGTGGTAGGGGGCCTTTGGGCAGGGCCTTCACGAACGCAACAGCAGCAAGGCCAGAAGGAGCAGGGCCAGCATCAAAACCAGGTTCAGGCCAATCAGCCCGTAGAACAGAAGCCGCTGCCGGGACCGCCGCGCACGCGGCGGCCGGGGCCGTCGCGGTTGGGGCCGTCGTGGGG
>JALXBY010000079.1 GCA_026991215.1 Anaerolineales bacterium | reverse complement strand
GCCCAGGCCCTGCTGCACCGCTTCGCGCCGCAGCGGGCTTCCTGGCTGCGGAAGATGCTGGACCTGGTGGCCCTGGGCACCGTGGCCGACGTCGCGCCCCTGGTGGGTGAGAACCGGCACCTGGTGCGCTTGGGTCTGCATCAACTGCGGCACCCCTGGCGGCAGGGGTTGTTTTCCCTGATGGGCGTGGCCGGCCTGCGACCGGAGCGGGTCACCAGCATGGACGTGGCCTTTGCCCTGGCCCCCCGCCTGAACGCAGCCGGCCGGCTGGATACGGCCTACACCGCGCTGCGCCTGCTTTTGACCAAAGACGTCTGGGAGGCCGGGCAGTTGGCCCAGCAACTCAACCTGCACAACCGCCGCCGGCAGCAGATGACCGAAACCATGCTGGCCCAGGCCGAAGCCCTGGCCCTGGAAGACGATGCCCCCCTGCCCTGGCTGCTCTTTGCCGCGCATCCAGAGTTCCACAGCGGGGTCGTGGGGTTGGTGGCGGCGCGGCTGGTGGAGCGCTACTACCGGCCGGCCGTGGTGGTGGAATTGGGGGAAGAATGGAGCCGCGGGTCCTGCCGCAGCATCCCCGAATTCCACATCACCCAGGCCCTGGACCGCTGCCGGCATTTGCTGGAACACTACGGCGGCCATTCCCTGGCCGCGGGGTTCACCATTCGTACCCAGAACCTGCCCGAACTCAAGGCCTGCCTGGCCGAACAGGCCCGGGCAGCCCTGGCCGATGTGCCCGACCTGCGCCCTGCCCTGCCCATCGACGCGGTGCTGACCTTGCGGGACCTCAACCTGGACCTGCTCCGCCTGCTGCGCTGGTTGGAACCCACGGGCGCCGGGAACCCGCCGGCCACCTTTCTGGTCCGGGACGTGCGGGTGCGCCAGGTGCGTCCCATGGGCAGCCAGCAGCAACACCTTTCCCTCAAACTGGAGGACGGGACCGGGCTGGGCGAGGCCGTGGCCTTTGGCAAGGCGTCCTGGGCCGGTCGCTTCCCCCAGCGCATCGACCTGGTGGGCCAGTTGTTGACCGACGTGTACAACGACGTGTACTCGGTTAAACTATTGGTGCTGGATTGGCGGCCCGCGTAAACGGAAAAACGAAGGCGGGCTTTACGCCTTCCATAAATCCTGACCGCTCCGTTCGTGCCCCCCGGAGGAAGCAAAATGGCCCGTATCCTGGCCGGATGCGCCGAAGCCCATGCCAACATCGCGCTTATCAAGTACTGGGGGAATCGGGACCACCGGCTCAATCTCCCAGCCAACGGCTCGATTTCCTTCAACCTGGACGCCCTGTTGACCCGCACTCTGGTGGTCTTCGACCCCAAGTTGACCGAAGACCGCCTGGTCATCAACGGCCAGGAACGCCGGCGGGAAGAACACCGGCGGATGCAGCGCATCCTGGCCTGGGTGCGGGAGAAGGCCGGCGTGTACCACTACGCCCACGTCATCAGCGCGACGAACATCCCCATGGCCGTGGGCCTGGCTTCCTCCGCGGCCGCTTTTGCGGCCCTGGCCCTGGCCGCCACCAAAGCCCTGGGCCTGCACCTGGACGAGCGGGACCTCTCCCGCCTGGCCCGGCGGGGTTCCGGTTCCGCGGCCCGCTCCGTGCCCGAGGGCTTCGTGGAGTGGCGGGTGGGCACCCGCGACGAAGACTGTTACGCCTTCACCCTGTTCCCGGCCGACTATTGGGAACTGTGGGACTGCATTGCCCTGGTCAGCACCCGGCCCAAACCCATCTCTTCCATGGAAGGCCACCGCCTGGCCGAGACCAGCCCCATCCAATGGGCCCGGGTCGCCGATACCCCCCGCCGGCTGGAGGTCTGCCGCAACGCGCTGCGCAACCGGGACTTCAACGCGCTGGCTGACATCGTCGAGCAGGATGCCCACCTGCTTCATGCGGTCATGCAGACCTCAACGCCCCCCTTGTTCTACTGGGAACCCGTGACCGTGGAAATCATGCACACCGTGCGGCAATGGCGGAAGGAAAAAGGCTGGAACGTGTGCTATACATTGGATGCCGGGCCCAACGTGCATGTCATCTGCACCGGGGATATGGTAGCCCGAGTTCAGGAAGCCCTGGAGGCCATCCCCGGGGTGCAGCAGGTGCTGGTGTCTCGGGTGGGGAAAGGGGCCCGGGTGCTGCCCACCCACCTCTGCATGGACCTGGCCCAGCAGGGCCGGATACCCACCCACTGGCTGTAAACAGGTTTTCGGGAAGCCCTTTTCCAGATTCCCCCTTGTGGAGGCCATCATGCAACGACCGACCTGGATTCGCGCACTTGAGGTTGTGGCCGGCCTGGCCGTTCTGGGCGCGTTAGGCATGGTTTTCTTCTACGCACCCCTGGAACGGGTCATGGGCGCGGTGCAAAAGGTGTTCTACTTCCATGTGGCATCCAACTGGCTGGGGATGCTGAGCTTCGCGGTGGCCGCGGTCAGCGGTTTCCTCTACCTCATCCGCCGCAAGGAAAAGTGGGATGCCCTGGAAGTGGCTGCGGTGGAAATCGGCCTGGTGTTCTCCCTGCTGGGCATCGTTTCCGGCTCCATCTGGGCCCGGCCAGTGTGGAACACCTGGTGGACCTGGGACCCACGGTTGGTCACCGTGACCATCATGATGCTGATTTACATCGCTTACATGTTGCTCCGCCAGGGCATCGAAGACCCGGAACGGCGGGCCCGCTTTGCCGCGGTGTATGCCATCCTGGGCTTCTTCAGCGTGCCGCTGACCTTTCTTTCCATCCGCCTGTTCCGGACCATTCACCCTGTGGTCATTGGCGACAACCCCTTTGCCAAAGGCGCGTTCAACATGACCCCGGAGATGCGCCTGACCCTCATCATCAGCGTGCTGGCCTACACGCTGCTGTACGTGGTGCTGCTGTGGCACCGCTATCGGCTGGAGGTCATGCGCCGGGCCGTGGAACGGGAACGGGCCACCTGGGAAGCAGTGTGAACGGCGGTTCGCGGTGAGCAGTCGGCAGTGCGCTGTGCGCGGTCCGCGGTGCGTCAATTGAGAAAACGCGGTTATGGCCAAAAAATCGAAACTGCTTTTGGGCTGTCTTGCGGTTATTGGAGGAATTGGCTGCTTGGGAATGTTGCTGATTTTGGGGTTGTTCGTACTTATGGCCCCGAGTTTTCTCATTGCCTGGTCACATGTTGCCGCGAACGTACCTCCGCCAGAGAAGTTCGACGCGATATTGAAACGGGACCTCGGGGCCTACTTTGAAGAATCGACAGGAAGACCGGTTACAGTCGAGTATGAGTTTCTTCGCGAGGGTCCAACACAGTCTGGGCTCGCGTATCCGAAGTTCTACCTCTGGGTAAAGGTATATAGCGATGGCACAGTAATCGAGGAAGGGGCGGTTAGGATTGCGGCAATGGAGAAAAAGCAAATTGTTATCACCGATTACTTGCGCAAAGAAGAAATTCTTTCCAATCCTGAACGAACCTGCCGCATCTTTCCAAAGCCGGTCTGCGAGAAAATTCTCGAGAGGGTCCAAAACCAACGGTAATCATCGTTCGAGAACCCCCATCCACTTTCCCGCATCAAATCCACCCCTCCCCTGTCTTGAAGCATCCACCCACAGTGTCGGCCCCATGCCACGGCCTGGGCCGGCCCTGTCGTGTGGGCTTGTGTCGCGAGTTCCGGACTTTCCTGCGTTGGATGGGGTTATGGTATAGTGGCGGGAAGAAATTCCGCCCCGGGGAACATCCCATCCCAAGGAGCCGACCATGCGTTCGGTGGAATGGAACGCGGAAAAGGGTTGTTTGCAACTCATCGACCAGCGGGTGCTGCCAGCCGAGTTCCGCACCGTGTGCCTGCACACCTATGACGAAGTAGCCCGGGCCATCAAGGACATGGTGGTTCGGGGCGCGCCGGCCATCGGCGCCGCGGCCGCGTTCGGCATGGCCCTGGCCGCGCTTCGGTTTTCAGGGTCCTCCCGTGAGGCGCTGCTGCGCTTTCTGGAAGAAGAAGCCGCGCCCACCCTCAAGGCCGCACGTCCCACCGCGGTCAACCTGGCCTGGGCCGTGGATCGGGTGCTCCGGGCCGCACGCCGCGTGCAGACCTCCGCGGACGCGGTTCGGGAAACCGTGTTGCAGGAGGCCCAGCGTATCGCGGACGAGGACGTGGAGACCAACAAGCGCATGGCCGAGTACGGCGCAGCCCTGATTGAAGATGGCGACGTCATCATCCACCATTGCAACACCGGCGCCTTAGCCACCGTGGACTGGGGCACCGCGCTGGGCGTCATCCGCATGGCCCACGAGCAGGGCAAGCGCATCCACGTGTTGGTGGACGAAACCCGGCCCCGCCTGCAGGGCGCCCGGCTCACCGCCTGGGAACTGGAGCAGTACGGCATCCCTTACGACATCATCACCGACAACGCGGCCGGCTACTTCCTGAGCACGGGTCAGGCCACCAAGGTCTTCGTGGGCGCGGACCGGGTCGCCGCCAACGGCGACGTGGCCAACAAAATCGGCACCTACATGCTCGCACTGGCCGCCTACGACAACGGCGTGCCCTTCTACCCCGTTGTCCCCACCTCCACCATCGACCTTTCCCTGCCCGATGGGCGGGCCATCCCCATCGAAGAACGGGACCCCGCCGAAGTGCTGGACATCCAATACCGGGGCCGTCCGGCCATGCCCGCCGGGGCTTCGGCCCGGAACCCCGCGTTCGACGTCACCCCCCATCGCCTGGTCACGGCCATCGTGACCGAATACGGCGTGCTCTACCCGCCCTTTGGCCCCGCGCTGCAGCGGGTCGTGGCCCAGGCTGAAAAGGAACGGGAGGCACGGGTACGATGACCCACCGAATCGTGATTTCCGGCTCCGTCTCCTACGACTACCTTATGCACTTTCCAGGCCTGTTCCGCACCTACTTGCCCGACCACCAGGCCGAACCCTTCAACCTCTCCTTTGCCGTCGAAGGGCTGACCCGCCGCTTTGGGGGTGTGGCCACCAACATCGCCTATACCATGGCCCTGTTGGGGGAACGGCCCGTGGTCATGGCCGCAGTGGGCGAGGACTTCGGCCCCTATCACGAATGGCTCACCCGCCACGGCGTGGAGACCCGCTGGATTAAAGTCGTCCCCGGCGAGTACACCGCGAGTTTCTTCGGCATGACGGACCGGGAGCAATCCCAACTGGGCATGTTCTACATCGGCGCGCTGCGCTACGCGCGGGAAGTCCGCCTGGCCGACCTGCCCTTCCGCCCCGAACTGGTGGTGGTCTCGCCCGAAGACCCGGCGACCATGGCCGCGCGCATCCAGGAATGCCGCGACCTGGGCCTGCCCTACGCGTTCGACCCTGGCCAGCAAATCCTGCGGCTGGAGCCGGAAACCCTGCGGGCCGGTATCGAAACCGCGTTCATGCTCTTCGTCAACGAATACGAAGCCGAACTGCTGGCCCGGAAAACGGGATGGACCCTGGAAGACTGGCGCCATCGCGTCCCCGTGGTCGTGGTCACCCTGGGGCCGGAAGGTTCGGTCGTGTACGCGGCGGGCCGGGAATACCGCATCCCCATAGCGCCCCCACAGCGGGTGGTGGACCCCACGGGTGCCGGGGACGCATACCGCGGGGGCTTCCTCAAGGCCTTTCTCGATGGCTGGGATTGGACCACCTGTGGACGCTTCGGCGCGCTGGCCGCCACCTATTGCATCGAACACGAAGGCCCCCAGGAGCATCGCTTCACCCCAGAGGCCTTCTTCCAACGCTACCAGGAGGCCTTCGGCCCCCTGCCGGAACGGACTTCGGAGAACCAGCAGGTTTCCCCATAGCAAGGAGGCCGTTGCCATGCCCGAAACCCTCACCGTTGTGCTGCCCATGGCCGGGCTGGGCACCCGGCTCCGCCCCTGGACCTGGAGCCGACCCAAGCCCCTGGTCTACGTCGCGGGCAAGACCGTGCTCGACCACATCCTGGATGGGCTGCAGGCCATCCCTGTCCCCAAGCGCTACGTGTTCATCGTGGGGTATCTCCGGGACCAGATTCGCGCCCACATGCAGACCCATTACCCCGACTGGGACGTGGCCTACGTGATCCAGGAGGAAGCCAGGGGCCAGTCCCATGCGCTGCACCTGGCCGCGGACCATCTGCGCGGGCCGGTGATGGTGCTCTTCGCGGATACCCTGATGGAAGCGGACTTCACGCCCCTTGCGGGCCTGCCCCAGGACCGGGGCCTGGCCTGGGTCTACGAAGTGGAAGACCCCCGGCGCTTTGGCGTGGTGTTCCTGGACGAGCAGGGCCGCATCACCCGCATCGTGGAGAAGCCCCAGACCACGGAGCACCGCCTGGCCGTGGTGGGGTGTTATTATTTCCCTTCGGGGGAAGCCCTGGCCCGCGCGGTGGCCCGCCAGCTGGCCGAAGGGCGTACCCTCAAGGGCGAGTACTACCTGGCCGACGCGGTCAACATCCTGCTGGAAGAAGGGCTGCCCATGTACCCCGCGCGTGTGCACACCTGGCTCGATGCCGGGACGTACGACGCGCTCCTGGCCACGAACCGCTATTTGCTGGACCACGGCCGCGACAACACCGCGGAGGCCCTCCGACCCGGCGTGGTGGTGGTGCCGCCGGTGTTCGTGCACCCCAGCGCGCGGGTGGAAGAGGCCGTCCTGGGTCCCTACGTGACCGTCGGCCCGGAGGTCGAGATACGGCGGGCCGTGGTGCAGGAAAGCATCCTGGACGAAGGAAGCCGGGTGGAAGACGCGGTGGTAAGCCATACCCTGCTGGGCCGACGGGCTGTGCTCAAGGGTCAGGCCTTCCAGGGCTTCGTGGGCGACAACGACCGCATCGGCCCGGCCTGAGGGCTTCCCCATGAAAACCGCAGGAAAACCGTAGGCGAACTTCCCTCAGGAGGCAACGACCATGATCGTGGGCATCCCCAAAGAAATCAAGGACAACGAGTACCGGGTCGCCCAGACACCTGGCGGCGTGGAAATGCTGGTGCAGCACGGCCACACGGTGCTGGTGCAGGCCGGCGCAGGCGAGGGCAGCGGCTTTTCCGACGAGGAATACCGCCGCAGCGGGGCCATCATCGTGGAGGACGCAGCCGAAGTCTGGCAGAAGGCCGAGATGATTCTCAAGGTCAAGGAGCCGCTGCCCCAGGAATACGACTACCTGCGGCCCGGCCTCATCCTGTTCACCTACCTGCACCTGGCCGCGGACCGTCGGCTCACCGAGGAACTGCTCAAGCGCCAGGTCACGGCCATTGGCTATGAAACCGTGGAACTGGACGACGGCCGGCTGCCCCTGCTGGTCCCCATGAGCGAGGTGGCCGGTCGCATGGCCGTGCAAATCGGCGCGCATTACCTGGAGAAGACCCAGGGCGGCCGGGGGAAACTCCTGGGTGGCATCCCCGGCGTGCGGCCCGCGGACGTGGTCATCATCGGCGGCGGGACGGTGGGCATCAACGCGGCCAAAATCGCACTGGGCATGGGCGCGCACGTGACCATCATCGAGAAGAACCCGGACCGGCTCCGCTACCTGGACGAAGTCCTGCACGGTAACCTGACCACCCTGGCCTCCAACCCCCGGAACATCGCGGACTCGGTC
>JALXBY010000078.1 GCA_026991215.1 Anaerolineales bacterium | reverse complement strand
GTGCTGAGGCCATACCGGGGGACGGCGGCTGCCATCCCCCGGTATGGCCTCAGCACTCGCTATAGCCGCAGGCGTAGCATTTCCGACAGCCTTCTTCATTGATGAGTGCGGCCTGGCCGCATTCCGGGCAGAGTTCCCCGGTGCGGGAAAGCGCGTCCTGGCCCGGGCCGTCGCTGGCAGCCTGGGCCGCGGGGTCGGGTTCCATGCTCAGGCGCAAGGGCAGGGTGGGGGAAGGTGGGTTCTGCAGGGCCTCCGCGTGTTTGCCACCGGGTTCCTCGGTTTCCTTGCGCTGGAGATAGACCTTCAAGGCCCTGGCCACGCCGTCGGGCAGGGAGCGGATGCGGTGCGGCCCAAAGCCCAGGGGCCGATCGCCGCCCAGGCCTTGCAGCTGCCGGAGCACCTCCCGCAACCGTTCCAGCGGCTCCACCGGCGAGGTCAGGCGCAGGATGTACGAAATCAGCCGGCCAATGGCTTCGGAGATGGCCGCGGTCTCGGACCCGGCCTTGGACGTGTTGATGAACACCTCGAAGGGCTGGCCGTCGCCGTTCTCGTGGATGGTCACATAAGCCCGGCCCAGGGGCGTCTCCACCTGAATGGTCACCCCAGGTAGCACCGCAGGCCGGGGCTTCTTGGGCTCGGGCCACAGGCGGAGTTGGTCGGGGGGGCGCTGTCGGCTGTCAGCAGTAGGCAGTGAGCGGTCGGCGGTCGGCTGTCCGCCGTCGGCTATCTGCTGTCCGCTGTCTGCTGTCTGCTGACCGCTGACCGCTGTCCGCTGTCCGCTATCTGCTAACTGCGGACCGCTGTCCGCTGTCTGCTGTCCGCCGTCCGCTTTCTTCTTGGCTGTCGCCGCAGTCTCCAGCACCACTTTTTCCCGGGAGCCGGTCACGTAGACGGTCAGGCCCTTGCACCCCAGTTTCCAGGCCAGCATGTAGGCCTTCTTGACGTCGTCCACCGTGGCGTCCGCGGGGAAATTGATGGTCTTCGAGATACTGTTGTCGATAAACACTTGCAGCGCGGCCTGCATGTACACGTGCTCTTCCGCGCTGATGTCGCCGGCCACCACGAAGGTGTGGCGGATGTGTTCGGGCAGGCGGCCGGGGTAGTTCTGGATGGTACCGTACTCCAGCACGTGTTGGATGACGGCCTCTTTCTCCTCCTCGCTCAAATCCGTTTCGTTCAGGGCCTTCATGAACAGGGGGCTGACGTAACGCAGGCGAATGCGCTTTCCGTCCTCGTCGTTGACGTAGCGGTAGTAGGCCAGGGCGAACACGGGCTCGCACCCGTAGCCTTCCACGCCGGAAACGGTGGATATGGTGTTGTGGCTGATAAAGCCCTGGGCCACATACGCGTGGGTTCCCGGAACGGACAGGTCAAAGGTCTCCTGCCATCCGCCGTCTTCCACGTCCACGACTTCGTCGAAGAAGACATCGCCGTCAATGACGTCCACCAGGCGTTCCAGACCGCGGTTCAGCATATCCGTCCGGTATGTCTCCACGATATGGCGCAGGGAGGCACGCGAGGCCCGAAAGCCCTGGGCGCGCCAGGCTTCGACCCGATACCGCTCCTCGGCGGCAACCAGGGCGTGCACCTGGGCGTATTCTTCCTGGGTAATGGGTACGGTATCCCGCAGGGACGGGCGTCGCACGGTGATGGCAGGGTGCTGGCGGTACGTGTACGGCTCCAGGAGTTCCCATAAGCGCCGGGCGGCATCGGCGTGCGCGGTGCGTAACCGGAACGCGCGCGCCCGGCTCATGCCCGTAGTCTGGAAGTCCGTCGTGGTCAGGACCCCCAGGGCCAACAGCAGGGCTTTGACCTGGTTGTGGAAGTGCTCGTGGGTGGTCAGCCAGGTCAGGTGATAGCCGCCATGTACCGTGCCATCCGCGTCCAGCAATCCGGCGAGGAAGGCCGCGTACACCGCGGGGTCGTTGGTTTGCAAGATGGCCAGGGGGATGTGGGGTTCGTATCCCTTGCCCGTATGGTCCTTGGAAGGCACGCGTTTGGCCAGGCCGTTGCGCTTCCAGAATTCCACCACGTTTCGGGAATGAAGTTCGATGCTGACCAGCCCCCTGGCGCGCGGGTCGCGTACGACCTTGGGCGTGGCCTGGAAGACCTGTTCAATCAGGCGCACCGTATGTTCAATGAGATCGGGCTTGGAGAGGCTAAAACGCAGGGTACGGTCTTTGAGGCTGCCATCCCCCATGAACAGCCCAACCAGGTAGGCCAGTTCCGGCGTCATTTCCGCGGGGAGGTGGACCGGGACGGGATGGAACGTCGTCGCCAGGCGGTTGTCCAGAGGAACACGGCGCGGCTGGCCGATAAGCCCGGTCGCCGTAAGGACCACCTTCATACCTGGGCGAATCTCATCCATCCGTTTCCAGACCAGCCGGTCCCGTTCCCACACCCGGATGCGATGCCCATCCGTGGCTTGGATCACATACCCCCGCCGGGTGCGCACTTTGATGGTATGGGCCACGCCGTTCACATAAAACTTCGTCGCCTCCCGAACGCCACCTTCGGACGCCACGCGGAAGCGGACGTCCTGCCACTGGGTGGCACGCGGGTTCCCCAAGGCCTCAATGGGAAGCACGCCCTGGTCGGTGACCACCATGGACCCCGCGACCAGGCACCCCGTGGGCGCAATGGTCAACTGGGCCGCGTTGCGGATGCCGTACTTCTTGATGCCCTCCACGATTTCGTTCCAGTCCAGTTCGGGGCGGCCCCAGTCCGTCTTGGGGCCGCCGCCCAGCCAGTCGGGCCAGGTGGGCGGCTTCCATTTGAGGTTCTCCGGGTCGTAGATGCTGCCCTTGATGCCGGGGAAGGGTCCCCGCTCCCGGGCCAGTTCGATGCTGGTCTTCATGGCGTGGAAGCGGATGAATTCCATGATTTGGGCTGCGAACTCCTGGGCTTCTTTGGAACCGTAGCGGATGCCGTTGATGTACATCAGGTCGGCCAGGCCCATGATGCCCAGGCCAATGCGGCGGTTGCGGTGCGCGGCCTCTTTGAGCTGCGGCACCGCAGGCACGTACTGGTTGGCCTGCACCACATCGTCCAGGAAGCGCACCGCGCGGCGCACGGTGTCGGCCAGTTTCTCCCAATCCACACCGCCCTCAGGCGTGGCGTGTTTGGCCAGGTTGATGGAACCCAGGCAGCAGTTCTCATAGGGACCCAACCATTGTTCACCGCAGGGGTTTGTTGCTTCCAGCCGGTACTGATGGGGCACCGGGTTGTCCCGGTTGGCCCGGTCGAGGAAGAGCACGCCCGGCTCGCCGTTGTGGTGGGCCTGGCGGGCGATTTTCTCGAAAAGGTCCCGGGCCCGCACCTTCTTGTAGACCTTGATGGGAATCCCCTGCTCCCGCGCGTCCTCCAGGGTGCCGTCGAAGTCGTCGTATTCCGGCGCGGTCACGTCGGGGAAGACCAGTTCCCATTCCTCGTCCTTCTCCACCGCGCGCATGAAGGCGTCGGTGATGCCCACGGATATGTTGAAGTTGGTGATGGCGTTCTCGTCCGTCTTGCAGGTGATGAATTCTTCCACGTCGGGATGGTCCACCCGCAGCACGGCCATGTTGGCCCCGCGTCTTGTCCCGCCCTGCGCAATCTCCCCAAAGGCGTGGTCGTACACCCGCAGGAAACCCACCGGGCCCGTGGCCTTGCCCGCGGAGGACTTCACCACCGTGCCCTTGGGCCGCAGGCGGGAAAAGGCAAACCCATTCCCCCCGCCCGTCTGCTGAATCAGGGCCGCGTTGCGCAGGGTCATGAAAATGCCCGAATCCTTGCGCCCCATGTCGTCGGAGATAGGGAGGACGAAACAGTTGTGGACAACTATTCCCTCCGTAACATATGTATGATCCTCCTCAACCTCCATGTTGTATACAAGCCCGCTGTAAGGTACCACTTCTATGCGTTCAACCTTGAAGAAAACTTGATTTTCTTTGCGAAGTATGTGCTTGCGTACATATCGCGGGTCAGGCTCTGGAAGTGTTATATGGAATGTTTCCTGTACAAAGTCTCTTGATGACAGGGGCGGCAAAGAAATTTGGGCGGCATCGCTTGCATTTGGTGTGACATATTTTGTGTCCACCGGACGAATACTTGCATCATAACCTAAACGTAGCAGAATCTGCCACACTTGCTGAATCAGCGAGGGATTGGCCAGGGTTAACCGTAATGAGCGAAACACTTTGGTGCGTTTCCCTTGCTGCACAGGATAGATGCGCTCCGTGAACAAGCCATCTCCACGGAAAAGCCCAATTAAGAACGCTTTCTGGATATGAGGCTCTGCATACAGCAACCAGGTAGGCAGGAACTTTTGAGTGGCCCCTTTGCCGAAATGGGTGCGGAACCAAGCCGCAACGACGCGGCTGTAAACATCCACTTGCACCCACTTTCCATAAGAAGATGGGGTTATAATTGGCTTAATTCCGAAAATAGAATGTACCAACTCAGCAATATCTTGCTGAATTTCTTGCTCATCGGCTCCCAGGGTAAATCGCACATAACGCTCATCCGTACCAATCGTCCCCTCCGCCACATAGTATCCGCACAAGCGGGCCAATTCTGGAGTTAGTTGAATGAAGCGATGATTCCACCTGGATAAACGTCCCGAATGTTGGTATCGTGCAGGTTTTCGAGCCCGAATTTTCATTTCGGTGACTTCCACCTCAAGGTCCGGGGCATATTCCAGCAAAGCAAGATCAAACACGGGGGCAGATTGTGTACCTTGCGGCACCCCAACTGCAACCCAATCCCCAACTTTTAGATGTTGCACTTCAACCCATCCTTCGGGGGTCAAGATGGGGTGTTCAGGGGTGACTTCCAAAACAACCCCTATTCCTTTTACTTTTATCCGATACAATGGGCCATTGTAGTACCGTTGCATTGTTTCAACAACAGGGCGAAAACGTCCCTTGTGGGTTAGCACCAAATCCCCTACTTGGACGTCCGCAATGCGCTTTAAACCTCGACTTGTTACAACGCGCATATCCTCTGTAAAGCACGCCGCCAGCTGGCCCAAAGGCGTGCCCGCGCCCGTCCAGGTGGGGGAATTGGGGTAGAAGAGGGTCTCGGCCAGCAGGCGGTAGAAGTCCTTGGCCCGCTCGATGACCTCTTCCTCGCTGGCGCCGAATTCCTTCTCGGCCTTGGCCACGTGATAGGCCACCCGCCAGAAGGTCTCTTCCGGGGTTTCGATGGGCTTGCCGTCCAGGCCCTTGCGCACATAGCGCTTGTAAAACACCAGTTTGGCATTGTCGTTGGCGAAACGGATTTTGGGCAGACCTTCCGGTATGGGCGGTGTAGGTAATAACCCCACCTTTGGAGCCGCGTGCTCGGCCATAAGCGCCTCCTTCAAATTTTGGGATTGAATTTTGCCTGGCTACGCGAGGGCGTCGGAAGCCAGAAGCCGGTCGATTTCCCGCCGGACTGCGGACAGGTCCTCCAGGCCCAGGTACACGATGGCGTAGCGGATGTAAGCCACTGGGTCCAGGCGCTTGAGGCCTTCAATCACCCGGTCGCCAATCACCCGCGATGGCACCTCCCCCCGACCCAGCGAACGGATGTAAGCCTCGACGTCGTCCACCAGGCGCTCCAGGTCGGTCGCCGAGACGGGACGTTTCCAACAGGCGATGCGCAACCCCTTGAGAATTTTCTCCCGGTCGAAGGGTTCCCGGCTTCCATCGGCCTTGATGACCAGGGGCAGTTGTTGAATCCATTGCTCAATGGTGCTGAACCGGTGCCCGCATTGGCGACATTCCCGCCGCCGACGCACCCGACCGGTCTTGTCCCGGAAGGTATCGATGACCCGTGTGTTTTCGCTCTGGCAGTTCGGGCAGCGCATCCCCTCCTCCCATATATGGGGGTTCATATACTTTGGCTCCCCAGATATTTGGGGCCGCTATTCTACCATGCGCCAGACTTAAACCCCCTTAAATTCGCGGAGGGCAACGCTTCAAAATACGCCACAGTCCTGGCTGCACATATCTTGCGAACCAGGAGGGAATCCCGGTGTTATTCGATGGCTTTTCCAGCCTGGAATGGGGTTCGTACCGAGGGGACGGCAGGTTTGCAGAACATCGAACGTGCGTTCCCGTGCACGCGGCGGTACGGTCAGCGGTCGGCGGGTCTCGGCTTTCGCAATTTCCCCCACTGCCACAGGGCCAGGGCCAGGATGGGCAGGGCCACCACGTGCCCCAGGCGCAGGCCGTTTTCCAGCACCAGGCTATCGCCCCGTAACCCTTCGATGAACACGTACACCCCCGCGCTCCAGGCCACGAAGGACCAAAACACCACCCCCGCGGGGCGCACCGAAGGGGGCAGTTCGCTTTGCCGCTTCACCCAGTAGAGCACCAAAAGGCTCAGCCCAAACCAGTACAGGGCCGTGGGGTGCCGGGCTTCCCCCAGAAAGGTCACGGCCCAGGGCAGGCGGGTCGGCATGCCGAAGTAATCCCCCCGGGCCGCCGCGGAAAAGGCATACCCGGCCTGCAACACCGCGAAGAAGGGCGTCAGGGCATCCGCGAGGCGGGCCAGAGGAATTTGGTGCCGCTGCGCCCACCAGACCATAAACACCCCGGCCGCGGCCAGGCCACCGATGGGGTCCAGCAGGCCTGGGTTGGGCGAGAATACGCTCAACGGCGACGCGCGGAAGGCCTCCGGGTAGCGGAAGACGTAGAACAGCCGCGCGCCCACCAGCCCGGCCAAAAGCCCCCAGAACAGTCCATCCCCTACCTTATTCCTGGAAAGGCCAAAGCGGGTGCTCCACCGCTCCGCGAGCCAGTAGGCCAGGGCCAAGGAGACGACCAGCGTAAGTTGGGGGACCGGCAACTGCAAAGGGCCTAAGGGGAGAACGGGGAACATCCTGCCTCCAGACGTTGGACGCGGGTTCGCAGCAGGGCCTCGGCCATGGGTCCGCCGACCACCACTTCGCAAATCGTGCCCTGGGCGTCGATGAAAAAGGTGGTGGGCAGGGCGTTGACCTGATACGTCTCCATGGCCGCACCCGTTTCATCCAGCCAGATGGGGAAGGTGATGCCCAACTCCTGCAGAAAGGCCCGGGCCTTGGCCAGGTCGTCCAGCGCGGTCACGTTGACCCCGATGATGTGCACGCGGCCCTGGTAAGCCCTGGAGACCCGCTCCAGCGCGGGCATCTCCAACCGGCAGGGCGGGCACCAGGAAGTCCAGAAGTTCAGAATCACAGGCGTACCCCGCAGGTCCGAAAGCCGCACCGGTTGCCCTTCCAGGGTGACCAGTTGCAGTTCCGGCGCGGGGAAGCCCTCCATCGGCGCGGGCGGCCGGCCCTGGTAGAGTTTGGCCGCCGGGGTCGCGGTGTACCAGACCCACACCAAGGCCGCCGCCAGCGCGAGGCCACTCCACCACCAGAAGGGGTCCACCCGGCGGAATTCATTCTTCCACCACATAGCCAAACCCCAGGAACGCTAAGGTTACGAAAATCACGTCATAGGCCAGGAGGAAGCGCAGCCACGGGGCCACTTCCTCCCAGGAGGCGCCGGTCAACAGCCCTTCGGAGGCCCGCACCGCCATGACCAGCACCGGGAAGAGCAGGGGGAACAGGAGCAAGGGCAGGAGGATGTCCCGCGTTCGGGCCTGGACGCTCATGGCCGCGACCAGGGTGCCCAGGCCGGCATACCCCACGAAACCCAGCACCAGCACGCCCAGGAAGCCGGGCCGGAACAGCGCGATGTTGTACAGTGCGGCGTAAACCGGAAGCACCAGGGCCGCGGTCACGGCCATGAAGACCAGGTTGGCCAGGGCCTTGCCCAGGTAGAGGGCGCTGCGGTCCACCGGCGCGAGGAGCAGGCCCTCCATGCTCTGGTTCTCCCGCTCCATGCTCCAGGACCGGTTGAGGCCCAAGGTCCCGGCGAAGGCGAACAGGGTCCACAGCACGCCCACAGCCACGCTGTACCGGGCCTTGGGGTTGAACTCCAGGGCGAAGTTGAAGATGATGAGCACGATCAGGGCGAAGGAAATTTGCGCGGTCAGAATCTCCCGGCTGCGCCATTCGGCCAGCAGGTCCTTGAGGAAGACGGCCTGCACCGCCTTCCAGAAACCGGGTTTCGGTAGGGTCAGGGGGGCTTCCTGGGCGGTCATGATGGCCGTGCCTCCGCGAGGGATGCCGCCCGCTTCCGGGGCAGGCTGACCAGGGCGAACAGCCCGGCGACCCACAAGCCAAGGCCCAGGGCCGTACCGAACAGGGCAGCCACCGCAGGCGTGGGCCGTCCGCTGAGCACGACCTCCCCTTCCCGCGAAATGGTGACCGGGTACCAGGGGCTGAGCCAGGCCTGCTCCCCTGGGTCGGGCTGTTTTTCGAGTTCCCGGCGGGTGGCCTGGGCCTGTTGCGCGGCTTCCTGGGCCGCGCGTTCCACAGCAGCCAGCCGGGGTATCAGGATGTCCTTGACCCAGGCCAGCACCTGGCTTCGCGGGGCTTCCCGCGGCGGTGAGGAAAGGGTTGCTGCCTCTGGGCCATACTGGGCCACGGCGACCCAAAACATGAGTTCCTGCCACGCGGCTGGCGCCAGAGGTGCCTCAGGGGGCAGGGCCTGTTGGGTTTCCAGCCATTGGGGAAGGCGCTGTCGCGCCGCGCGCGCCCAGGCCGCGTGTTGCTGGGCTTTGACCCAGGCTTGCTGGGCCAGCCACAGGGCTTCCCTTCGGGCCAGATGCTTGCGGGTGGCTTCCTCCCATTGGGGGAGCCAGTAAGCCTCCAGACGGTCGGCCCAGGTCCGCACGATGGCGCTGGCCTCTTGCGGGGTCCGACCATAGGCCACCAGGTACCAGCGCTGGGTCAGCCGCCAGTCCACAGCCACCCGCCGGCCCAGGGCCTCCGGCGTCAGCCGGGCCTTGAGTTCGGGGGGCAGGTGCGCGTGCACGTCTTCCAGCACCTCAGGCGCGGTCAGGCGCTGTTGCAGGTGCTCGGCCTGGATGTAGAGCAGTTCCGGCGGCACGAACCCCGGCCGGGGCAGGTCGATGCGCACGGAAAGGGGCACTTCGGCCCGCACGCGCAAAGGCCGCCAGCGGAACAGGGCCACGGTCAAAAGTGCGGCCGCGGCCATGCTGACCACCAGCCAGGGCCACCGCTGCAGGGCCTCGGACCACAACCGGACAAAGGAGGGAGATTGGGAAGCGGTGTTCATGGGGAAGCGCCTGGATGCTCATCGGGTTTGGGGGATGGGGCCTGGGCTGTTTCGGCCTGCCGGCGGCGCAGCGCGGTTTCGGCCAGGGCCACGTGTTCGGGCTTGTCCACGTCCATGGCCAGTTCCGCGTAGGGGCTGAGGGCCACCACGCCGTCCAGCCGCAACCGGCGGGCAATCCGCCGTTCGGCTTCCTTCAAGGTGATGCGCCGGAAGAGCACGGCCAGCACCAGGTCCCATCCCAAAAGCGCGGCCTGCCGCAGCGGAGACTTCCGGGCCGCGTAGAGGCGTTCCCACAGGTCATCCTGGCGCTGGGACAGCACAGTATGGACCACGTTGACATCCGCGCCGCACACTTCCACGTCCTTGAAGCGCACATAGGTGCGCCGTACGCCTGGAAAGCGGGCCTCCATGACCCGGCGTTCCACCACATGGTACACCACCTCTGCATCCAGCCGATGGGCATTTTCTGCGACCCAGTCTACGATTTCCCCCGTAATCGTGGGCACGTCCCCGCTGACGAGCAACACCAGGCCGGGCCGCTCCTGGTGCAGGCGCCGCAACCCCTCCAGGATGTTGGCCACCATGCTGCCCCCATCCGGCAGGAACTGGATGGGCTTGCCAAAGCGCCAGGGGTGGGCCGTTTCCAAGGCGTCGCCGAAGACGAGTACCCGGTCAACCGCCTGGGCCGCGTCCAGGGCCTCCAGGACCCATTGCAACATGGGCCTGCCCAAGAGGGGAAGCAGGGCTTTGGGCCGGTCGGGAATCAAGGGGTACAGGCGGTCACCGGGCCGGGCAAGACCACCGGCCAGAACCAGGGCGTCCATGGGGGCCTCCCGTAGGTGGTCTTGGGGAAGCGAGTTTGGGCTTTTCTCCCTCAACGGAGCAGGAATTGCAGGAGAGTTATCAAGAACGACACAAAACCAAAGCCCCCGGCAATCAGCCATTGCGTAAAGGTAAAGCGTCGCTCAAGGGCCTCGAAGCGCTGGTCTATGGCCTCGAAGCGGGCGGTCATCTCCCGCATCAGAGATTCGAAGCGCTTGTCCGTGGCCTCAAACCGTGCATTCATTTCCCGGTACAAAGCCTCGAAGCGTTTTTCCTGGGCCGCAAAGCGGGCGTCCATTTCACGCATCAGGGCTTCGAAGCGCTGGTCCATAGCCTCAAAGCGCTTTTCCTGAGCCGCAAAGCGGGCGTCTATTTCACGTAGCAGGGTCTCAAAACGCTTTTCCTGGGCCGTAAAGCGGGCGTCCATTTCCCGCAGTATGGCCTCAAAGCGGGCATTCATTTCGCGGTATAGGGCCTCAAGGCGCTTTTCCAGGGCCTCGAAGCGGGCGGTCATCTCCCGGTATAGCACTTCGAAGCGCTCGGCTTCGAGTTTCCGCAGCGCCTTGAGTTCCTCTTCCACCCGAACGACCCGGTCCATCAAGGCCAGTTCCCGTGCCCGCTGTTCGTTAATCTGCACGAAGCGGCTTACGGTTTCGGCCACCAGGTTTTCCAAAAACTTCCGGAATTCCTTGCTCTGCAGCAGTTCCTCGACCTGGGCCATGGACGTGCCCTCCATTTACCTCACCTGTGCAGGCATTATACCGACCCTCGGAAGCCAGGCAGGTAGGGGGATTCACAACGCGGCCAGGTCCACCAGTTGGGGTTCCAGGCCCAGTTCGTCCAGCATTTCGTTGAGTTCTTCCAGGGTCAGGGGACGGCCCTTGCCAGCCACCGCGATGAGCGCGGCTTCCATCATGTTCGTGCCAAAGGAACGGCCATCCAGCCGGGGCGTGCTGGTGACCACGTACCGGATGCCCACCTGTTTGAACAGGGCCAGGTCTTCGGGCGTGGTGGTGTTCGTGGCGATGATTTTTCCATCCAGGTTGTCCGGCAGGTGACGTTTGATGTAGTGGCAATCCCCCGCGATGACCGTGGCCCAGCGGTAGTACTTTTCGAACTTGGGGATGCGCCGTTCCTGCTCCTGGCCGATGGGGTAAAGCATGTGGAAGGGCAGCCGGGTCACCAGGGGGAGGGCCACCCGGGCCAGCAGCAAAAGGGCCCGCACCGAACGCAAGGGGATGGGGAGGCCCAGGCCGAACATCAGGTCGCCGAACACGGCTTCGTACCCGGCATCGAGGAAGGAGCGGGTCATGCCCCAGCGGTCCAGGGCCAGGGTCAGGAAGACCTTCTTGCCGCCGTGCTCGCGGACGTAATCCCCCAGGTGTTTGTCGATGAAGAAGGCCAGGCGGTACTCCAGGGTGTTCTTGAGGCCCGTGCCATCGGTGATGGGCGTCTTCTTTACGTACCGCACCATGGGTTTCACGGAATGGATGGGGTACCAGCGGCCTTCGACCAACATGCCCAGATCCGCGCCGCCCACACCGAAGGCGTCCACCTTGCCGTCCAGTTCCTTGTAAAGTTGGGCGGCCTTTTCCATGTCGCCGTCGGTGCCAATGCGCTCGATGACCACCTTTTCGCCCAGGAGTTCGACTTCCACCCGCTTGTTGCGCTTGGACGACCCCAGGCTGATGCTCACGGCCCGCTTCATGGCCGCTCCTCCTGGTGAGGGATGCTCACGGGATGCCACCGGCCTGTCTTGGGGGGATATGGAACAACAACGGTATACTTGGCCGGACGCACGGTTGGATTATACACCCCGGTATCTTCCACCATGGCTTTCCCCAAACTGCGCCTCGCGCGAAGCCTTCCAACTACCTTGCTTTTGGGGGATGCGGCCCTGCTGCTCACCGCGGCCATCTGGGGCGCGGGCTTCGTGGCCCAACGGCTGGGGATGCGCACCCTGGGGCCTTTCGCCTACAATGCCGCCCGCTTTGGTCTGGGCAGTCTGGCCCTGTTCCTGCTCTTTTCGAGCCACCGGGCCTGGCGGGGGACGCTGCGGCACGCTGGAGGATGGCTTTGGGGCGCGGCGGCCGGGTTCTGGCTGTTCGCCGCCGCTTCGACGCAGCAGGTGGGGCTGGTCACCACCTCCGCGGGCAAGGCCGGCCTGCTGACGTCCCTCTACACCCTTTGGGTCTACGTGTTCGACCGCATCCGGGGCCGCCATGGGGGTAGCACCGCGGCCCTCGCGGTGGCCCTTTCCCTGGTCGGGCTGGGACTTTTGCACTACAACCCCAACGAAGCGTGGGCATGGAAGCCCGGCGACGCCTGGGTGCTGCTCGGTTCGGTGCTGTGGGCCGTGCACGTCCACTGGATCGACCGGGCCATGGCGCGGGTTCCCCTGCCGCCGTTCGTACTGGCCCAGTTCGGGCTGACCGCGCTGGTCAGCAGTCTGGTCGCGGGGTTGTGGGAACATCCCACCCCGGCCGCCCTGCTTCAGACCTGGGGGCCGATTCTCTACGGCGGGCTGGTCTCCGTGGGCGTGGCCTACACCCTGCAGGTATGGGGGCAGAAGTTCGCGCCGCCGACCCATGCGGCCTTGCTGCTCAGCATGGAGGCCCCCTTTGGCATCCTGGCCGGGGCCTGGCTGCTGGCCGAGCCGCTGACCCTCCAGGCCCTGGTCGGCAGCGCGCTGGTGGTCCTGGGCGTGATGCTCAGCGGCTACGACCTGGCGCGGGCCGGTGGCCAGCCTGGGGCTTGACAGCCCGCAGGAAAACACTGGGGGAATACAGGCTCCAGGTCCAGCGGCCAGTGGGCTGGGCCAAGGCTTCCAGGGCCAGGAGCACGGCCAGGGGCAGCGCGCGCTTGAGGGGCGGCCAGCGGAAGTAGGACACCGCGCGGCGGGCCTCGATGCGGAAGCCCGCTTCCTGCACCCAGGCTTCCATCTGGGCGGGATGGAAATCGAAGTTGAGGGCCGCGAACTCGATAGGTTCCGGGGTGAAAGGGTTCCACGCCTGGCGACGCAGCAGGTAACGCAGCACGGCCTTGATATGCCGCTTGTTGGGGAACTCCAGAAGGAACACCCCGCCCGGCTTGAGCACCCGGTAGACCTCCCGCAAGCCCCGTAAAGGGTCCACCAGGTGGTGGATGGTGCGAATCATGGTGGCCGCGTCGAACACCGCGTCGGGGAAGGGGAGGGTGTAGACGTTGCCCGCGACGTAGCGGTAGCGGGTCCCTTCGCGGCCCTGGCCCAGACGGGCTTTGGCCTTGCGCAACTGGCTGCGGGCATAGTCCAGGAGCACGATTTCCGCAAAACCCCGGTAGCGGGGCGTCATGCGACCGGCCCCCGCACCGATTTCCAAAAGCCGCCCCTGACCCTGGGGCAGCAGGGCACGCAGGGCCAGCACCTCGGCCCGGTCTTCGTACTGTCGTCCTCCCCGTTCCCAGAAGCGCTCCTGATAGTCCGAGCCTTCGTAATCGCACACGGGGAGGGCGCGGTGGTCCTCGGTGGGGGAAGGGGCGGCCCTGGTCATCGTGGCCTACCCCAGTGCGGCGGGTTCCTCCATGGTCAGGCCCGGCGGCCGCGGGTCTGCAGGGGGCGGATACCCCCGGCCCACGCCCCGGTAGATGAAGCCCAGGTCGAACATGGTCTGGGGGTCGTAGATGTTGCGGCCATCGTAGATGACGGGCCGGCGCATCAGGGCCTTGATGCGCTTCAGGTCCAGGTGCTTGAACTCGTTCCACTCCGTGACCACGATGAGCGCGTCCGCGCCCTCGGCCAGGCTGTAGGGGTCGGGGAAGTACTCGATTTCGGGCAGGATGCGCCGCGCGTTCTCCATGGCGATGGGGTCGTAGGCCCGGACGTGTGCGCCTTCCTCCAAAAGGTAGCGGGCAATATCAATGGAAGGCGCTTCCCGCATGTCGTCGGTGTTGGGCTTGAAGGCCAGCCCCAGCAGGCCCACCACGTGGTTGCGGAGGGAGCCGCCCAGCATCTCCCGGACCCGTTCCACGGCCATGCGCCGGCGGTCCTGGTTGATTTCCAAAACGGCCTCCAGAAGTTGCGGGTGCCGCCCCATGACCCTGGCGGCATAGGCTAAGGCCTGCACGTCCTTGGGGAAGCAGGAGCCGCCAAAGCCCAGCCCCGCCTCCAGGAAGTGGGGGCCGATGCGGGGGTCATAGCCCATGCCCACGGCCACTTCCTTGACGTCCGCGCCCAGGGCCTCGCAGATGTTGGCGATTTCGTTGATGAAGGAGATTTTCGTGGCCAGGAACGCGTTGGACGCGTACTTGATCATCTCCGCAGTGCGGATGTCCGTAATCATGATGGGCGCGCGCAGGGGCAGGTGGAGTTGGGCCACCTTTTCCGCGGCCTCCCTGTCGGAAGACCCCAGCACGATGCGGTGGGGATGCATGAAATCGTACAGGGCCGACCCTTCCCGCAGGAATTCCGGGCAGGAGACCACGGCAAAGGGGATGGGTTCCTTCTGGTACTTCTTGATGACCTGGGTCACCCAATCGCCCGTGCCCACGGGCACGGTGGACTTGTTGACCACGATGAGGGGGTTGCGCATGTTTTCGGCAATCGAACGGGCCGCGGCCTCCACGTAGCGGAGGTCGGCCTCGCCGTTCGCGCCGGGCGGGGTACCCACTGCGATGAAGGCGAACTCCGCGCCGTCCAGGGCCTCGGCGTAGGACGTGGTGAAACTCAGCCGGCCGGCCTGCATGTTGCGGCAGACCATCTCCTCCAGGCCCGGCTCGTAGATGGGGAGTTTGCCCTCCCGCAACTGGGCGATTTTCTCCTCCACGATGTCCACACCCACGACCCGGTTGCCCAGGTCCGCGAAGCCCGCGGCCGTGACCAGGCCCACGTAACCCATCCCGATGACCGCGATCTTGCGCATCGAAACACCTCCCAAACCGGCAAATGGACGGTTCAATCCTATCACAAGGGGAAGGTGGAGAGAAGGTCAGGCCTCAGGGAGCCGGAAGAGGAAGGTCAACCGGGTGAGCAACTTGAGGTTGCCCTGGACCCGCAACCGGCCCCGCATGTACGCAGCCAGGGGGTCCATCTCGCCGTACAGGAGTTTCCAGAAGTCCCGGTCTTCGACTTCGATGGATGCGTCCGGCGCCCGGTCCGCGGGGGGCTGGGTGGTCACGTCCAGTTTCCCATCGTGGATGTGCAGGTACCAGACCCCACCTTGTTGACCGGTGACCTGAACCCGCACCAGTGCGTCCATATCCCCGGCGGCCTCGGGCAGGAAGTGCTCGGCCACGGCTTGAAAGACCTGGTCAAAAGTGTCGAAGCGCTGCATGATGCCCTCCTTTCATTCGGATGTTTAGAGCATACGGCGGTACAGCCGGTAGAACCACAACGCGCCGGGGATGTATACCCGCGCCCAGGGGCCGGCGGCGCGGCGCACCTGGCCGCCGAAGCCGCGTTTGAAACGGTACACACCCCACAACCCCCCGCGGCGTTGCAGGAACTCCCGTTCCAGGGTCTCAGGGTCGAAGTCTGGCACGCCCCACAGGTCGTAGGTGCGGCAGCCCTGGGCCTTGGCCCAGCGCATGGCTTCCCACTGCAGAAGGTACGTGGGCATCAGGTTGCGCTTGTGGCTGCGGGAAGCACCGTAGAAGTACCACGCCCGCTCCCCCCGGCGGAACACCATGAGCGCGGCCAGGGGTTCGTCCTCGTGTTCGGCCACAAAAAGGCGGGCCATGCCCTGGGGCGCGAACAGGCGGTACGCCTTTTCGTAGTAGGCTTTAGGGTGCACCGCGAAGCCATCCCGTTGGGCCGTTTCCTGCAACATGGCGTAGAAGCCGCCCAGGTCCTCCCAGGCGCGCACCTGCACGCCTTTGCGGGCCGCCAGGCGGATGTTGTACCGGGTCTTCTGCTTCATCCGGGCCAGGATGTCCGCTTCCGACGGGGTCAGGTCCACCACGATGGTGCGCGGGGGCTGAATGGCGAACCCGGCTGGCCGCAGGCCCCGCGGGGGCCGGGGAGCCTCTTCTTCCCACACATCGGGTTCTACCAATAGGAACAGGGGGCGGTAGGGCCGCAGCACCCGGTCCAACAGGGGGAACAGCGCAGGCTCCCAGGGCGGCACCGGTCCCTTGGGGATGTAGGCCACGTGGAAGCCCAAAGGCAGGGGACGCAGGAGCACCAAAGCCGCGCCCACGGGGGTGATGACGGGCAGGGGTTTCCACCCGAACGCGGCCTTGAGCCGGGCCCAGGCCGCGGTCTGCAGCACGTGGGCCTGGGGCCGGGTTTGGAGGAAGGCTTCCCATGCTTCCAGGGGAACGACGGTTGCTTCTTGGGCCATGGGCCTACCGGATGTGCACAAGGGTTGCCAGATCAGACGGGCCGGGAAAGGTTGTACCACATCCAGGGTCAATGCGCATAGGTCTGCACCCGGTCCCAAATCCAGACCTCCCCCAACACGAATGCCCGTTCCCTGGTTTACGCGCAGGGTGTACCCAACCTGTGACAGGGTGAGCCGCGCGCTACCGACCGCACACATCTGCCTTCCAGCCGCCACCCGCGCCCCGCGCTTGCCAACCCATCCCCGCGGGGCTACAATGCCGCCAGCCCAGGGCTGGGCCACCTGACTACCGCCGACTGCCGACCGCAGACTGCTGACCGCTGACCGCTATTCCCCGGAGGAGGGCCTATGGACCGATGGAGTTTCCGTATCCTGGTGGTCCTGGGCGGGCTGGGCCTTTTGGATGCCGCCTACCTGACGTGGATGAAGGTTTCCGATAACCTTTCCCTGTGCCAGGGCTTTGGCCAGTGCGACGTGGTCAATTCCAGCCCTTATGCCGAGATTTACGGCATCCCCATCGCGCTCATTGGGGCCATCGCGTACGCGGTCATGCTGGCAGCGCTGGCCGTAGAAGCCCGCGCCAGGGAACCCCGCTGGCGCATGGGGGGCAGGTATGCGCTCTTCGTCCTCACCACCACCGGCGTGCTGTATTCCGCCTACCTTACTTACATTGAAGTCGCGGTGTTGCACGCCATCTGCCCCTTTTGTGTGATCTCCGCCGTCATCTTGCTTTGCATGTGGATTTTGGCTATCATTCGCTTGCTTTGGCTCCCCCTGCCCCAAGGGGCTGCTGCATCCTCGCAGGAGGAGGTTGGCTAATGCCCAAGGTCCGCTGCCATTACGAGGACTGCGTGTTCCTGGATGAGGGCTTCTGCAGCGCGGCGTACATCGAAATCGATCCGGACCAGGGTTGTCTGACCTACCGGCCCGAAGGCGAATTCCTGGAGGAAGAGGAAGACCTGCTGGAAGGCGTGCTGGACGAAGACCTGTGGGACGAGGACGACCTGGACGACGAGGAAGACCTGTAAGCACGTCGGGGGACGGCCCATGGTGGCCTTCCCCCGTCTTTTTTGCTCGAAGGCCCTACGCTGTCCCTATCCCCTGGCGAGGTGAGGCCCATGTTCCCCGACCTGGACCAACTCCGAGCGGAAGCCCTGCAAGAACTGGAACGGGTGCAAACCCGCGAAGCCCTGGAAGCCTGGCGCATCCGCTTCCTGGGCCGCAAAGCGCCCCTGATGCAGGCCTTTGGCCGGCTGGGTAGCCTGCCGGCAGAAACCCGGCGGGAGATGGGCCGCCGGCTGAACGCCCTGCGGGAGGAACTCACCCAGGCCTACGAAACCAAAGCCCAGGCCCTGGAACAGGCCGAACTGGAAAGGGAACTGGCCGCCCGCTGGGACGTCACCCTGCCCGGCCGCCCGGTTTCCCCCGGTGGGTTGCACCCAACCACCCTGACCATCCGCAAAATCGTCCAGGTCTTCGCGGAAATGGGCTTCCAGGTCTTCCGCTCCAGGGAAGTGGAACTGGACGAATACAACTTCCAACTGCTCAACATCCCGCCCCATCACCCGGCCCGGGATATGCAGGATACCTTCTACGTAGACACCGGCACCGAGGACGACGTCCCGCCGGTGGTGCTGCGCACCCACACCTCGCCGGGCCAGATTCACGCCATGCGGTACTTCTCCTCCCTGAACCCCGACGACCCGCCGCCCATCCGGGTGGTGCTGCCGGGGATGTGCTTCCGCTACGAGCAAATTACCGCCCGTTCCGAAATTCAGTTCACCCAGGTGGAAGGCCTGGTGGTGGGCCGCCACGTGCGGTTCAGTGACCTGAAAGGCACCCTCAGCGACTGGGCACGACGCATGTTCGGCCCCAACGTACGCACCCGCTTCCGGGCCTCCCACTTCCCCTTCACCGAACCCAGCGCGGAAATGGACGTGGAGTGCTTCCTCTGCGGCGGCAAAGGATGCCCGGTGTGCAAGTACACCGGCTGGCTGGAAATCCTGGGCTGCGGCATGGTACACCCTGAGGTGCTGCGCAACGGCGGGTACGACCCAGAACGCTACACGGGTTTTGCCTTTGGCATGGGTCCGGAGCGCATCACCATGCTCCTCTACCGCATCCAGGATATCCGCTACTTCTGGGCCAACGACCTGCGCTTCCTGGAACAGTTCGCGTAACTTCCCGGAGGCGACTTGATGGCCAACGCCACGCTGACCGCACTCCCCAACCTGCTGGTGGGCCACTGGACGGACCGGGAAGGCGGCACCGGATGCACCGTCATCCTGACACCCCAAGGGGCCCGGGCCGCGGTGGAGGTCCGGGGGCTGGCCCCTGGCACCCGGGAAATCGCGCTGCTGGACCCCATCCGCACGGTGCAGGAAGTGCACGCGGTGCTGCTCACCGGCGGTTCGGCCTTTGGGCTGGCCGCGGCCCAGGGTGTGGTGCAGTGGCTGGAAGAACAGGGGTACGGGTACCCCACGGGTTTCGCCAACGTGCCCATCGTCCCGGCCGCGGTGGTGTACGACCTGAACCTGGGAGCCCCCCAGGCCCGACCCGGACCCGAAGCCGGGTACGCCGCGTGCCAGGCCGCGAGCCGGGAGCCTGTGGCCATGGGCACGGTGGGCGCGGGCACCGGCGTGACCGTGGGCAAACTCCTGGGCCTGGCCCATGCGGTCAAAAGCGGGGTGGGAAGCGCCTATGCCCGGCTCCCTGAAGGCCAGCAGGTCGCGGCCCTGGCCGTGGTCAACGCGGTGGGGGATGTCTACGACCCCGAAACCGGCCAGGTGGTGGCCGGGGTGTGGGATGCGGAACAGGGCTTCCTCAACGCCCGCCGTTTGCTGCAATCGGGCCAGTGGAAGTCCCCTTTCCCTCGCCGGGGCACGAACACCACCCTGGTGGTCGTGGCCACGGACGTGGCCCTGAGCAAAGCCGAACTGCAGGTCCTGGCCCGGCAGGGGCATACCGGCATGGCCCGGGCCATCGACCCGGTGCACACCGCGTTCGATGGCGACGTGGTCTTCGCCCTTTCCGTAGGCCAGGCCCCGCGGCCCGCGCCGATATTGCTGGAGGCCTACACTGCCTGGGTGGTGGCCCGCGCGATTCTGGCCGCGGTGCACCACGCCACAGGGTTGCACGGCGTTCCTGCGGCCGCGGAACTCCCCTTCGCCCCTGGGCGCCACGCGTCGTAAAAGGCGGATTCAGCAACCATCTTCTTCCGATGGAGGCTCATCCATGGCGTTACCGGCCGTGACCGTCGAAACCTTCGAGCAGGAAGTCCTGCAGGCCGATACCCCCGTGCTGGTGGAGTTCACCGCGGAGTGGTGCGCGCCCTGCCGTCAACTCAAGCCCATTTTGGTGGAATTGCAGCAGGAGTGGGCCGGCCGCATCCGCATCGTGGAATTCGACGTGGACCAGGACCCCAAGTTCGCCCTCAAGTACCGCATCTTCGGGGTGCCCACCCTGCTTTTGTTCGTCGATGGCAAGGTCAGGGAACGGGTGACCGGGCTGCGGCCCAAGGGCCAGTTGGTCAAAAAGTTTGGGAAATACCTGAAGTAACGGGCCGCCCCGTGCCCGGCAGGGACGTCCATGGCCGTATGGCGCTACCCGGAGTTGCATGAATACCAGGTCCACCTGCCCGAATACCAGGGTCCCCTGGCCCTGCTCCTCGACCTCATCGAACAGGCCCGGCTGGACATCACCCGCCTTGCCCTGGCCCAGATTACGGACCAGTTCCTGGCGCACGTGCGGGCCATGCAGGTCCGTTCCCCGGAGTTGATTTCCGCCTTCCTGGTGGTGGCCAGCCGGTTGCTGTACATCAAGACCCAGGCCCTGCTCCCGACAGCCGCATCGCCAACCGAAACCGGGGAAGAGGAAGCGGACCCAGGGGAAGTGTTACTGCGGCAGTTACAGACCTACCGCCGCTTCCGGGAAGCCGGCCGCTGGCTACAAGCCCGGCACGAAGCGGGCCTGGCCTGCTTCCCCTCCGGCTTCCACGGGGGGGCCAGGGTGAGCCGCTTCCCCAGCCTGGAGGGGTATACCCCAGAAGACCTGGCCCGGGCCGCCCGACGGCTGCTGGCCCCCCAAGAGCCGACGCCCGTCACCCTGCCCCGGCCCCGGGTCTCGGTGCGGGAACGGCTCCAGGCCTTGTGGTCCGCGCTGCGGCGGGTGCGGCGTCTTTCCTTCTTCCACTGGTTGAGAACCGGCACCCGGCCCACGCGGGAGGTCGTTGTGGCCTCCTTCCTGGCCCTATTAGAATTGCTCAAACAGCGCCGGGTCCGGGCCGAACAGCCCGACCTGTTCGCCGACATCTGGATTACCCTGCAGGAGGACGACGCATGAGCTGGGAAATCACCTGGGCCGAACTGGTGGCCAGGACCCTGGCCTTCTTCCCCAAAGTGGTGGCGTCGCTGGTCATCTTCGTGGTGGGCCTGTACGCGGCGGGCATCCTGGCCCGCATCCTGGGCAGCATCCTCAAGCGGCGGGAAGTGGACCCCGAACTCGCCCTGCTCTTTCAGCGGGTCACCCGGTGGAGCATCATCACCCTGGCCGTTTTGATGGCCCTGCAACAGGTGGGATTCGAGGTCACCGCGTTCCTCACCGGCCTGGGCATCCTGGGCTTCACCGTCGGCTTCGCGCTGCAGGATATCAGCCGCAACCTGGTGGCCGGCATCCTGCTCCTGCTGATGCAGCCCTTCGACATCGGGGACGCGATAGAAGTCCAGGGTTACGCGGGCACGGTGGAAGACGTCAGCCTGCGGGAGACCGCCATCCGCACCTGGGATGGGCGGCTGGTGCTCATCCCCAACGCGGAGGTGTTCACCAGCGCTATGGTGAACTTCACCAAGACCCCCAAACGCCGCATCGAAATTCAGGTGGGCGTGGCCTACGACAGCGACCTGGACCAGGTGGAATCCGTGGCCCTGGAAGCCGTCCGCCGACTGCCCGGCGTTGTGGACGACCCGGAACCTTTCGTCATCTTCCAGGCCTTTGGGGAATCCTCCATCGACCTGACCGTGTACTTCTGGGTCAACACGGCGGAGATGTCGCCGTTCATCGCCAAGAGCCTGGGCGTGCGCGCGATTCACAAGGCCTTTGCCGAGGCCGGTATCGACATCCCCTTCCCCATCCGCACGGTGTACCTCCAGTCCTCGGAAGCCGAAGCCTCGTGACGGAGCCTGCCCATGGCCGGCCCCCTGGTCATGAAGTTCGGCGGCACCTCGGTGGGCACGCCCGAGGCCATGGCCCAGGCCGCGCGGCTGGTTCGGCAGGCATATGAGGCCGGCCGGCGGCCCGTGGTGGTGACCTCGGCCCTTTCCGGCGTGACCGACCTGCTCCTGAATACGGCCCGCATCGCGGCCCAGGGCCGGACCGAACACATCCCGCCGGCCCGGCAGGAGATCCAGGCCCGCCACCGGGCCATCGTGGACGCGCTGCTCCCCCAGGGCCGGCAGGACCCGGTGTGGTTCCTGATTCAACACCGTCTGGACCGCTTCACCCAACTGGCCGAGGCCATGGCCGTGCTGGGGGAAGCCACGCCCCGGGGCCTGGACGCGGTGGCTGCCCTGGGCGAACGCATGAGCGCGCCCCTGCTGGCGCGGGTGCTGGAGGTCCAGGGCGTGCCCGCGGTGAGCGTGGACGCGGCCGAAATCATCGTGACCGATGACCACTTCCAGAACGCGGTGCCCGACATGCAGGCCACCCGCCAGCGGGTGCAGGCCCACTTGCAGCCCCTGGTGGAAGAAGGGCGGGTGCCGGTGGTCACAGGCTTCCTGGCCGCGACCCCGGAAGGCGTGACCACCACCTTAGGCCGCGGGGGCAGCGACTACTCGGCCTCCATCCTGGCCGCAAGCCTGGAGGCCGAAGAGGTCTGGATTTGGACCGACGTCAACGGGGTGATGACCGCGGACCCCCGGCTGGTGCCCGAAGCCACCACGGTGCCCGTGCTTTCCTACCGGGAGGTGGCGGAACTGGCCTACTTCGGCGCCAAGGTGCTGCACCCCCGCACCATCCGGCCGGTCATCGAGGCGGGCATCCCCTTGCGGGTGCGCAACACCTTCGACCCCGAAGGGCCGGATACCCTCATCGTGGCCCGCCGCGACGCGGTCGCGGGCCGGGTCATGGCCCTGACCGTGATTCAACACCTGGCCATGGTCATCGTGGAGGGCCGGGGGATGCTGGGCGTGCCCGGCGTGGCCGCCCGGACCTTCGCCGCGGTCGCGGGCACGGGTACCAGCGTGCTCATGATCAGCCAGGCTTCTTCGGAACAGAGCATTTGCTTCGTGGTCCCCAAGTCCACCACCGGCGACGTGATTCCGGCCCTGGAAGCCACGTTTGCCCGGGAACTGGACCGGCGGGACATCGACCGCATCTGGGCCATGGAACCAGTGGCCATCGTGACCGCGGTGGGGGAAGGCATGCGCCAGACCCCAGGGGTGGCCGGCCGCATCTTCGGCGCGCTGGGCGCGGCTGGCATCAACATCATCGCCATTGCCCAGGGCGCTTCCGAGGTGGCCCTGAGCATGGTCGTGGCCCAGGAGGACGTGGTCCCTGCCTTACGCGCCCTCCATCCCCTGACCCAGGAAGTCCCATGAGCGAACAACCCTCGCCAGAACTCCGGGAACGGGCCTTGCGCATCCGGGAGCGGTTGCTCCAGGTCTTCGGGATGCCGGACCGCCCCTTCCTCCCCCCGGTGGACGAGTTGGTGTGCACCATCCTCTCCCAGAACACCAACGACGTGAACCGGGACCGGGCCTTCGAAGCCCTCAAAGCCCGCTACCCGACGTGGGAGGCGGTCCGGGACGCGGATGAGCAGGAACTGGCCCAGGTCATCCGGGTGGCCGGCCTGGGTAACCAGAAGGCCGCGCGCATCAAGGAAGCCTTGCGGCGCATCACTCAGAGCCAGGGGCGTATTACCCTGGATTTCCTCAAGACGTGGCCGGTGGAAAAGGCCCGCGCGTGGCTGGAAGCCATGCCCGGTGTGGGGCCCAAGACCGCGGCCATCGTGCTTTTGTTTTCCCTGGGGAAACCCGCGTTCCCGGTGGACACCCATGTGCACCGGGTGACCGGTCGGCTGGGCCTGCGGCCCCCGCGCATGAGCCGGGAGGCCGCGCACCGCTGGCTGGAACAGGTCTTCCCCCCGGAAACCTACTACGACGTGCACCTGAACCTGATTCGCCTGGGCCGCACCTACTGCAGGCCCCGCAACCCCCGCTGCCACGAATGCCCCCTGCTGGACCTGTGCCCCGAAGGGCAGCGGCGTACACGCGGCGGCCAGGCGCCGTCGGCCGTCGGCGGTGAGCCAACAGGGGAATGAGGGGCGTCGCGGTCACATCCAGGGGGCTTCCCAGCCGTGTTCGCCAATCAGGGGGACGAACGCGACCGGCTCGAAACGCTCCCGGTGGAAGGTTTGACCCCGGCGGGTCCAGCGTTCCAGGTACTGGTACAGCCGGTCGCCGATGGGGATGACCAGCCGGCCGCCGTCGGCCAGTTGCTCCAGCAGGCGTTGGGGCACTTCCGGCGCGGCCGCGGTCACGAGGATGGCGTCGTAGGGCGCGTGTTCGGGCCAGCCCAGGGTGCCATCGCCGATGTGCACGTGGACGTTCTCAAGGCCCAAACGGGCAAGCCGCTTGCGGGCCTGCTGGGCCAGTTCGGGGATGCGTTCCACCGTGTGCACTTCCCGGGCCAGCAGGCCCAAAATGGCCGCCTGGTACCCTGACCCGGTGCCGATTTCCAGCACCTTTTCGTCCCCTTGCAGGTTCAGCAGTTCCGTCATCCGGGCCACGATGTAGGGCTGGGACATGGTCTGGCCGTAGCCAATGGGGACCGGGCGGTCTTCATAGGCCAGGTCTTCCTCACCAGGGGGGACGAACCAGTGCCGCGGCACCCGGCGCATCACGTCCAGCACTCTAAGGTCGCGGACGCCGCGGGCGCGAATCTGGCGTTCCACCATCTGTTCCCGTTTCTTGGCAAAGGGGTCCTGCGGGGTCATCCTATGCTCCCGGCGGGGCTGTCGTTGATTTCATGGGATTGTAACAAAAACCGGGCCATGCCCGTTTCGGCATGGCCCGGCAGGAGGAGGGGAACCAAGGGGTTAGTCGTCGTCCTCGCCGTGGTTCTCGTCGTCGTTGTCGTTGTTGTGGTTGCTGTCATCAATGGAGCCGCTGTCGTCATTGTGGTCGCGGGTGTCATCGGCCGAAGCGTCGTCGTCCATGTCATCGTCCACGTGGCCCTGGGTCGCATCATCCATGTCGTCGGCATCATCCGGCGAAGCCACATCGACTTCCACGAGGGTGAAGGTACCGTCGCCGTTGTCGATGACCTTGACCTTGACGGTGCTGCCGGCCTGGAGTTGCTGCAGGTCATCGTCGAATTCCGTGGCATTGGTCACGATGACCGTCTGGCCGTTGATGACCAACTGGTTCCCGTCGATGGCCTCGACCACGCCTACGAACTCCACAGCCGCGTCATCGGCATCCGGC
>JALXBY010000077.1 GCA_026991215.1 Anaerolineales bacterium | reverse complement strand
ATGGTGCAGGCTTGCATCGAGGGGGGGCACATCTCCCTGGCGTTTCAGCCGATCTTCACCGCCACTGAGCGCACCTTGGTGGCCCATGAGTGCCTGCTGCGCAGCACCCATCCTCACCTCCACGGCCCCATGGAGGTCATCGGGGTCGCAGAGCGGTGCGGAATGCTGCATGACATCACCGCTGAGGTGGCCCGGCAGGCCGCCGACTGGATGCCGCGACTCCCCGATGGCACCGCGCTGTTTATGAACTTCCACCCCGACGAGATGCTCGAACCAGCGCGTCTCCTGGAGGGGCTGACCCCGCTGCTGCCGTGGGCGGCGCGGGTGGGATGGCCGCGGTGGGCGTGACCAAAGGCGGAATCGGATACGTGGCCGAAGGCCCCGCATCCAGCGGCTCCATCACGAAATCCGGTGTGGGCGTCGGGGGCAGGGGCGTCAGCGGGAGGTTGCAGGCCAGGCCCAACGCCAAGCCCAACAACAGGGGAAAGAACAACCGTCGCATGGCCCCGCCTCCGTCATGGGAAACCCTTGTGCGTTTCCGAATGATACCTAAGTTTACCAAAACTTCGCAAACGGGGGACCAACGCTAAGCGCCCTGTTCCCCCGCGAAGGACGGGGTCACCTTCTCCGGCCCAGAAGTTCGGCAGGGCCTTGGGGACGACCTCCAGTTCCGGGACCAGGGTGTGCACCTGGCGCGTCCAGCGGTCCGGGTCCCCCGTGGTCCAGGCCACCACCTGGGGGCTGGGAGGCGACCCGTGGGGGGCCAGCAGGCCGTGGGCTTCCAGCACCTGGGCCAGCCGGCGGGCCACGGCCTCGGCCGGGTTGAGCAGCCGCACCTGCGACCCCAGCACGGCCCGTATCGTTTCCTCCAGGAAGGGGAAATGGGTGCACCCCAGGACCACCACGTCCACCCCTGCCCGTTGCATCGGCGCGAGGATGCGGGTCAGCAGTCGTTGGGTGGCCGGACCGTTCAGGTCCCCGGCCTCGACCCGTTCCACCAGGCCCTGGCAGGGGTCTTCCACCACCGTGGCCTGTTGTGCGAAGCGGTCTTTCAGCCGCCGGTAGCGGGGGCTTTGCAGGGTGGCCTGGGTAGCCATGACCCCGACGCGCCCGGTGCGGGAAAGCCGGACCGCGGGCTTGAGCGCGGGTTCCATGCCCACGATGGGTACATGGGGGAAGGCTTCCCGCATGGCGTCCAGGGCCACGGCGGAAAGGGTGTTGCAGGCCACCACCAGGGCCTTGGCCCCCTGTTCCAGCAGGAAGGAAGCCATCCGCAGGCCGTAGGCCCGCAGGGCTTCCGCCGGCTTCTGGCCATAGGGCAGGTGGGCCTGGTCGGCCAGGTACAGCCACTGCTCATGGGGCAGCCGCCGGGCCAGGGCGCGCAACACCGAAAGCCCGCCCACACCCGAATCCATCACGCCGATGGGCGCGGTTGAAGGGGCCGACCGGGGAAGCACGTCGTCGCCAGTGCGCATGGGTATAATTCTCCGACGTGAATGCGCCCAAACCGTTGGATGCCCTGGGTACGGGACCCACGGTTTGCGGCCAGGAACGTTGAGGAAAGCACGGCTATGATACCCCCCCGCCAAGCCCTGGAGCAAGTTGCACGCCGCGGCCTGACCTGGGCCGCCGGGCTGGACTGGCGCCTCCGCCTGCGGGGTCGGCCCCTGTACGGTCCGGCCCTGCAGCAGATGGCCCAGGACCTGCCCCGCTGGCTTGGAGAACTTGAGGACCTGAGGCCCAAACCGCGGGGCCGCCGCATCCTCCTCTTCGCCACCCATGACCGGTGGATTTACCTGACCGCGCTCCTGGCCCTCACCCTGGCGGCCCGGGGGAACCAGGTGGGCCTGGCCTACCTGCCTTATCCCAACTGGTTCACCCCCTTCTCCTTTTACGGCTTGCGCCAGCGGGATGCCGCGTACTTCTCCATCCTGCGGCGTCTGCAGCCCTGGGCGCGGGTGTTCCCCCTGTTGCTGGAACCTGAAGCCCCTCTGCCCCCCGCGTTGCAAACGGCGGTGGAGGAAACCACCTTCTACGACATGCAGTACACCCTGCAACGCGAAGACGTCCCTTCAGACCACCCCTTGTGGGGCCTGCGCCGGGCGCGCAACCGGCAGGCCGCGGCCCGGATGTTGCACCTGCTCCGCCGCTGGAAGCCCCATGTGGTGGTCACGCCCAACGGTTTGATTCTGGAATTCGGCATGGTGTATCACGCCGCGCGTGCGGCCGGTGTGCCCGTGGTTACGTATGAGTTCGACGAGCAAAAGGACCACGCGTGGATGGTCCGGGACGCGGTGGTCATGCACCTGCCCGTGGACGACCTCTGGCAGCGCTACCGGGAACGGCCCCTGACACCAGACGAAGCCGCCCGCATCCGCAAGGCCATGGAGGACCGCTGGCAGGGCCGCATCTGGGAACGTTCCGAACGCCGCTGGCAGGACGTGCCTCCGCAAGGCAGCCAGCAGGCAGCCCAGGCCCTGGGCCTGGACCCGACGCGGCCCATCGTCTTGCTCGCGCCCAACGTGTTCGGCGATTCCGTGGTCCTGGGCCGGCAGGTGTTCTCTCAGGGCATGACCGACTGGCTGCAGCGGACCATCGCCTTCTTCCTGGCGCGGCCCCAGGCGCAACTGGTCATCCGGGTGCACCCTGGGGAAAAGCACCTGGGCCCGGAAGGCCTTTCCATGGCCCAGGTAGCGCGGGAGGCCTTGCGCGGGCGCAACGCGGAAAACGTTTTCATCGTAGAGGCCCAGGCGCCCATCAACACCTTCGATTTGGTGCCCCTGGCCGCCGCGGGCCTGGTTTACACCTCCACCGTAGGGCTGGAAATGGTGTTGCAGGGCGTCCCCGTGGTGGTGGCCGGGCAGGCCTTCTACCGGGGAAAGGGGTTCACCCTGGACCCCCGCAGTTGGGACGAGTACTTCACGACCCTCCAGCGCCTGCTGGAGGCCCCGGAAACCCTGCGGCCCGATGCCCGGACGCGGGAGATGGCCTGGCGCTTCGCGTACCTGTTCTTCTACCGTTTCCCCAAGGCCTTCCCCTGGCATCTGCACCATGTGACCGAACAGGCCTCGACCGGCGGCCGCACCCCTCGCTGGGCCTTGCAACGTCCGGAATACGAACCCACCTGGCAGTGGCTGGAAACCCCCTAACGACCACCGACCACCGACGATCGACCAACGACGAACGACGAACGACCACCGACCAATGACCAACGACCACCGACCAACGACGAACGACCACCGAATCGAAGTACCGGCCACCACCTCCAACCTGGGGCCGGGGTTCGACGTGCTGGGCCTGGCCCTGACGCTGACCAACACGGTGACGGTGCGGCCCGCGGCGACGTGGCAGGTCACCGTGGCGGGGGAAGGCGCAGCGCGGCTGCCCCAAACCCCCAAGAACCTGGTGGCCCGGGCCTTCCGCTGGACCTTCGAGCGCATGGGCGAAAGGCCGCCCGTGGGGGTGCACATCCACTGCCAGAACCGCATCCCCGTGGGGTCGGGTCTGGGGTCCAGCGCGGCCGCGGTGCTGGCGGGCATGGCCGCGGCCTTGGCCTGGATGGGCCGCTTGACGCCGGGTCCGGTGCCCGAACCCTGGCGCGCCCGGCTGCTGGCCTGGGCCCTGGAATGGGAAGGCCATCCTGACAACGCCGCGCCGGCCCTGTATGGCGGGCTGGTGGCCGCGGGTGTGGGGGAAGATGGCGCCCCCTGGGTCCAGCCACTGCCCTTGCACCCCCGCTGGGAGCAGGCCGCGTTGGTCCTGGTCCTGCCTCAGGTGCACCTGCCGACCAAAAAGGCCCGGGCCGTGCTTCCCCGGCAGGTGCCCTTGCAGGACGCGGTCTTCAACCTGGCCCATGCGTTGCTCGTGGTGGAAGCCCTGCGCACCGGGGACGCGGCCCTCCTGGGCCGGGCCATGCAGGACCGGTGGCACCAACCCTACCGGCTGCCCCTGATTCCGGGCGCGGAGGCGGCCATGCACGCGGCCCGGGAAGCGGGCGCGGTGGCGGTTATGCTCTCCGGCGCCGGGCCTTCCCTGCTGGCCTGGTGCCCGGATGCGCCGGAACCGGTGGCCCGGGCCATGCAGGCGGCCTTCGCGCGGCACCAGGTGGCCTCGCGGGTGTGGGTCCTGCACCCCCGGGGCCAGGGTCTGCAGGTGCTTCCCCAAAAAGACGCGGGGGCCGGTGCGTGATGGCTATTCCACCACGCCGTAGAAGAGGGGGAGGGGCGGCACCGGGGCTTCCGACCACTGGAGCGCGGCCAAAAGGGCCTGCCGGGCCTGCTCGGCATCGGCCTCCCGCCGGGCGTGGATGGTGAACAGGGGCTGCCCGGTTTCCACCCGGTCCCCCACCTTGACGTGGACCTCGACGCCGACCGCGGGGTCCACGGGGTCGCCCTTCTTGGCCCGGCCCGCGCCCAGCCGCATCACGACCTCGCCCACCCGACGGGCGTGCACCTGGGCGATGTACCCGGCCCGTGGCGCCTCGACCACGGTCTGCACCGGGGCCGCGGGCAGCCGGCTGGGGTCCTCGACCGCGCGCACGTCCCCGCCCTGGGCCTGCACCATGGCCTTGAACTTCTCCCAGGCCTGGCCGGATTCCAGCACCTTTTGTGCCAGGTCCCGGCCCGCTTGCGGGGTTTCGGCGGCTTGGCCCAGGTAGAGCATGTAGCCCGCCACCTCCAGGCTGTGTTCGAGGAAGTCGCGCGGCCCCTGTCCCTGCAGGGTGGCGATGGCTTCTTTGACTTCCAGCGCGTTGCCCACCATGCGGCCCAGGGGCTGGTTCATATCGGCCAGCAGCGCGATGGCCCGCCGGCCGGTGTGGTGGGCGATGTCCACCATCAGGCGGGCCAGTTCCTGGGCTTTCTCTAAGGTGGGCATGAACGCGCCCAGGCCCACTTTGACGTCCAGCACGATGTTGCGGGCCCCGGCTGCGATTTTCTTGCTCATGATGGAAGAGGCGATGAGGGGAATGGAGGGCACGGTGCCCGTCACGTCCCGCAGGGCGTAAAGTTTGCCATCGGCCGGCGCGAGGTCCGCGGTCTGCCCCGCGATGACGCAGCCCACGCGGCGCACCTGCTCCAGGAATTCGTCGATGCTCAGGCCGGTGCGGAAGCCGGGGATGCTTTCGAGTTTGTCCAGGGTGCCGCCAGTGAAGCCCAGGCCACGGCCGGACATCTTGGCCACGGGCAGGCCGGCCGCGGCCACCAGGGGCACCACGACCAGGGAGGTCTTGTCGCCCACGCCGCCGGTGGAGTGCTTGTCCACGGCCTGGGGGGCCACCGGGCTGAGGTCCAGCACGTCGCCAGAGTGGGCCATGACCAGGGTCAGGTGGGCGGTCTCTTCCGGGGTCATGCCCTGGAAGTAGACGGCCATGGCCCATGCGGCCACCTGGTAATCCGGGATTTCCCCCCGCACGAAGCCCATGATGAAGAACTCAATCTCCTCGGGGGTCAGGGTGCCCCCATCCCGCTTCTTGATGATGATGTCTACGGCTCGCATGGCCCTTCCTCCATCAGGGGTGCTTGGGATGAGCGCCCGAGAACGTATGGCCTTTCCGAAGGCCAACGGGCCTATGGAAGGCCATCAGGCCGGGCCGCGCGCTTGGCGCACGTTGACAAATGCGGGGCCCGGCTGTAAGATAGTGGGCGCCTGGCGAGGTAGCTCAATCGGTAGAGCGGGGGAATCATAATCCCTAGGTTGTGGGTTCGAGTCCCACCCTCGCCATGCACCCCGGCAAAGGCCGGGGTTTCTTTATTCCCAAGCCGTACAGACAACCCTGGTTCAGGACTGCTCCGAAGCGGCTTCCTGGGAGGCCGCGGGTTCGGGCGTCTTCAGGGAGCGCAGGTAGTCCCAGTGATAGATGCCGTCGTTGTGGCCGTCCACCCAGATGAGGTTGATGGCATAGTTGCCCACCAGGACCGCGTCGGCCAGCTGGAAGGCCTCGGGTATCCATAGTTTGGGCCGGTTTTGTTTGCGTTCTTCCTCGCACAGGGCGCAGGGGCAGGCCTTGCGCAACTCTTCGAAGGTGAACTCGCTTCGGGTGCCATCGGGCCATTCGATGGTCATGGTGCCGGCGCGCTTTGAGATGTGGACGTGTTTGGGCTGCATGGGGCGCCTCCTCGCATGGTTTCGACCGTTTGGGGATTCAACAACAGCGCAGGCCCCCGCCTTCCCGGGCCATACGTTCGATAATCGTGGCAGGCCCACGCTTCCAGGTCAAGATGATGGGCACCACATACGGGAGGAGGCGCAGGCCATCGGGCACGGCCAGGAGGGAAAGCCCCAGCATCTCCGTTCCGAGGTGGGCGGCCCAGATGTCCTCCAGTTGGTTCCGAACTTGCAGGCGATACTCGTTGAGCATCTGCTGCCCGCCGGCCATCAAAAACAGGGTGAATTGAAACCGCTGCCACCAGGACATCCCTGCCTCCTGCCGGTGAACTGGTATAGCGCGCCTGAACACCGCTGAAGGTTCTTGCATGTAAATATTTGATTCCGCGTTAGGGACCATTGTACCAGCCTGGGCGGTGGTGGGAAGGCGTGGGCCGCGCCCCTTCCGCAAAAAGGCCTACGAAGGCTGCCAGAAGGTCACGCGGCGAAACGGCCCGAACCCCCAGGGGCATCACCCGTTCAACGCCCAAAAGCGGGTCAGCGCCTGGCGGACGGTTTCTGGTTCGGGGAGGCGCAGGGGCGGTTTGACCCCCCAACGGGGCCAGCCCAGCAGCCCAACGCCCAACGCCTTGACCGCAGGCGGGAACACCGGGAAGGTTTCCAGCACTTCCCGCAAGGAAGAAAGCCGGGCCTGGGCGGCCCGCGCGGCCTCCAGGTCCCCCTGGTGGAAGGCTTCCCACACCGCGCGCAGGGCCGGCGTGGCCAGGTTGGCCAGGGCGGTGATGGCCCCGGCCGCGTGGTGCTGCAGCGCGTGGAGCAGTAGCCGGTCGTTGCCGGTGAAGACCTGCAGCGCGGGGCCAAAGCACGCGCCCAGGGCCTGGGCAAAGGCAGGGTCGCCGGAGGAATCCTTCAAGCCCACGAAGCGCCGTGGGAACGCGTCCTTGAGGCGGGCGAACCAGTCCAGGGAGGGTGTGATGCGGGTCATCTTGGGGAAGTGGTAGTACAAGAAGGCCCCATCTGCGGGCACGGCCCGGTTGAGCACCTGGGTGAACCAGGCCATCAGGCCGGCTTCGTCGGCCTGGTGGAAGTAGTAGGGCGGCAGGACCACCACCCCATCCAGGCCCAGGTCGAAGGCCATGCGGGTCAGGGCGATGGTGGTCTCCAGGTCGGGCGCGCCGGTGCCAGCCAAAAGCCGGAACCCCGTCGGCAGTTCGGCCCGGGCCGTGGCCGCAGCCTGCAGCACGGCCCGCCGCTCCTGCAGGGAAAGGGAAGGTCCCTCCCCCGTGGTGCCCAGGAGCAAGACCCCATGGGCGCCATAACGGGCCATCTGCTGCAACAGGGCCGGGACCGCCTGGGGCAGCACCCGGCCCTCCAGGTCCATGGGGGTGACTAAGGCGACGAACGACCATGGCCGGCATCTACGTCGCCTTAGTCACCCCCATGGACCTGGAG
>JALXBY010000076.1 GCA_026991215.1 Anaerolineales bacterium | reverse complement strand
GGATACGGCCGGCCGCTCGCAACTGGACCAGGAGATGATGGACGAAGCCCGGGCCATCGCGGAACGGGTTTCCCCCACCGAGGTGCTGCTGGTGGCCGACGCCATGATGGGCCAGGAAGCGGTCAACGTGGCCCAGGGCTTCAAGGAAGCCGTCCCCCTGACCGGGCTGATTCTGACCAAGATGGACGGCGATGCCCGGGGTGGCGCGGCCATCTCCATGCGCATGGTCACCGGGGTGCCCATCAAGTTCATCGGCACCGGGGAGAAACTGGATGCACTGGAACCCTTCGACCCCGAACGGCTGGCTTCCCGCATCCTGGGCATGGGCGACCTGCAGGGCCTGGTAGAGAAGGCCCAGGAAGTCTTCGACGAAGAGGAAGCCGAACGGCAGGCCGAAAAACTGTTGCGGGGCGAGTTCGACCTGGAGGACTTCCGCACGTATTTGCGTCAGATGCGCCGGCTGGGGCCGATTACCAAGTTGCTGGAGATGATGCCGGGTGAGCTGGGCCGGGCCGCACGGCAGCTGGACCCCCAGATGGTGGAAACCCAGTTCAAGAAAATCGAAGCCATCATCAATTCCATGACGCCCGAAGAGCGCCGCCATCCGGAAATCATCAACCTGAGCCGGAAGCGGCGCATCGCCCGCGGTTCGGGCACCACGGTGCAGGACGTCAACCAGTTGCTCCGTCAGTACCGGCAGATGAAGCGGATGCTCAAACAACTCCAGCGCACGGGCCTGGGCGGTCTGATGGGGTGGCTGCGGTGATGTGCGGCGGTCGGCGGTCAGCAGTCGGCAGTCGGCGGTCGGCGGTCCGCGGCCGGTGGTTAGTGGTGGTGATGCGATGACGTGGGAAAGCCTGGCTCAGATGGAGCGTGCAGTCTCGGCGTGGCTGCAGGGGCCGGTGGCCCGGCAGGCGTGGGTGCGCCGGCTGGCCCTGTTCGTGGCCCATTCGGGCGATGGATGGTTTTGGTTCCCCGGCCTGCTGGTCGTGATGGGGCTGGTCCCGGGCCTGCGGGCCTGGGCCTGGACGAGTTTCAAGGCCCTCTTTGTGGTCGCGCTGGTGGTCGCGGCCCTGAAGTACACCATCCGCCGGCCCCGGCCCCAAAGCCCCTGGGGGGCCATCTACCGCCGGACGGACCCCCACTCCTTCCCTTCGGGCCATGCGGCCCGGGGCGCGGCCCTGGCTGTGGTGGCCTGGGCCACGCTGCCTGCGGCTTGGGCCTGGGCCTTTACCCTCTGGGCCGCGGCCCTGGCCTGGTCCCGGGCCGCCATTGGCGTCCATCACCCCAGCGACGTGGCCGCCGGTACCCTCCTGGGCGTGCTCCTCGCCCTCTTGGTCGTGGCCCTTTAGCCCCCACTACCCACTGTCCACTGACCACTGACCACCACCCACTGTCCACTGTCCACTGTCCACTATCCTCCCTGCTCCAACCAGACAATCGTCACGCCCTCGCCGCCTTCGTTGGGTTCGCCCCCACGGAAGCGCAGCACCAGGGGGTGCTCCCGGAGGTAAGTGCGGACGGCCTCCCGGAGGCGGCCCGTGCCTTTGCCGTGCACGATGCGCACCCAGGGAAGGCCGGCCAGGTACGCCTGTTCCAGGTAACGCTCCAGGGTTTCCAGCGCGTCCTCTACGGTCATGCCGCGCAGGTGGCACTCCAGGCCGGGGGAAGGCGTCGAGCCAGGGGTCTCGTGGGGTCGTCGGACTTCCACCTGGGCTTCGGCCATGGCCACGGGCCGCACTTCCTCCCGGTTCAGCCGGAAGCGCAACGGGCCCATCTGCACTTCCACCTCGTCGTCGTTGACCTGCAACACCACCCCCCGTCGGCCCAACCGGGGGACCTCCACCACCACGCCCGCCGCGAGTTCCGCGGGCGGCCTGGGGGTTGCTTCTTCCGTTGGGGTCTCCTGGGCCGGTGGCGTCTCGCGGGGTGGGGCCTCAGGTTGCACGTCCATCCGTCGATGCAGGGCTTCCACTTCTTCTCGCGCGGCCCGAAGCGCGTCCCGGTCCTGGGCGGGCCGGCCTTCATACTGCCAGCGGCGTTCCAGGGCCCGGAGCCGTCGGCGCACGGCTTCCAGTTCTTCCCGGGCCTGGGCCCGGGCTTCTTCCAGGATGCGCCGGCGCTCGTCTTCGATGCGGGCCAGCCTTTCCTCCAGTTCGCGGGCCTGGGCGTTCAGGCGGGCCTGCAGGGCTTCGGCTTCTTCCCGGGCTTTGCGGGCCGCGGCTTCATGGGCCTGGATGGAGGCCAGCAGCGCGGCCGCGTCCCGCTCTTCGGGCCGCAACCGGCGTTCTGCTTCCCGAAGGATGGCCGGGTCCAGCCCCAGGCGGCGGGCGATGATGAGCGCGTTGGAGCGCCCGGGCAGGCCAAGAAGCAAACGGTAGGTGGGCCGCAGGGTCTCAGGGTCGAATTCCATGCTCGCGTTCTGCACCCCCGGCGTGGCATGGGCGTACACCTTGAGTTCGGGGTAATGGGTGGCCACCAGGGTGGTCACCCCGCGTTGTACCAGGGCGTGTAGAATGGCCCGGGCCAGGGCCGCGCCTTCGTGGGGGTCCGTGCCCGCGCCCAGTTCGTCCAGCAACACCAGGCTGTACCGGTTGGCCTTGTTCAGGATGCGGATGATGTTCTTGATGTGCGCGGAGAACGTCGAAAGGGATTGCTCGATGGACTGCTCGTCGCCGATGTCGGCATACACGGCCTTGAACACGCTGAGGGCCGAACCTTCTGCCGCGGGAATCAGCAGGCCGGTCTGGGCCATGAGCACCAGCAGGCCCGCGGTCTTCAAGGTCACGGTTTTGCCACCGGTGTTGGGCCCGGTGATGACCAGGACGTAGACGTCGTCCTCCAGGACGATGTCCACAGGCACCACCCGGTCCTTGGGAATCAGAGGATGCCGGGCCTGCAACAGCCGCAGGGTGCTGCCAGGATGGGGCGGCCGGGCATCGGGGCGGAAGGGTCGGATTTCGGGGACCACGCCGTCCACGTCCAGCGCGTAGCGTCCCCGGGCAAAGAGCATGTCCAGGTCCCCCAGCCGTTCGACCACATTGGTCAGGGTTTCGGCCATCTGGCCCACCCGCTCGGAAAGGGCCCGGAGGATGCGGCGGACCTCCCGCTCCTCTTCCTGTTCCAGGTCCCGGAGGCGGTTGTTGAGGTCCACCACGGCGAAGGGTTCGATGAAATAGGTAGCCCCGGTGCCCGATTGGTCGTGGATGATGCCGGGGAACTGGTTGCGGTGTTCGGCCCGCACGGGGAGCACGTACCGGCCGGCCCGCAGGGTGTACAGGGGTTCCTGCAGCAGGGGCCGGACCTCAGGGGAACGTATCATGGCCTCCAGGCGCTCCCGGAGCAGGGCGTGGGTCTCCCGCAAGGCCCGGCGGATGGAGGCCAGTTGGGGGGACGCCCGGTCCCGGACGCGACCTTCGTCGTCCAGCACCGCGTCGATGAGTTCCACCAGGCCAAAGCGCGTGGGCCAGGGCCGGACCAGGCGGGCCAGGCGGGGGTAAGTTCGAGCCTCCCGCATCAGTTGGCGCCGCAGCCGCTCGGCCACCCCCACCGTGCGCTTGACCTGGAGCAGTTCCGCGGGGGAAAGCACCCGGCCCCGGGCCGCGAGCCGCAGGGTCTCCCGGATGTCGGCCGCGCCGGTCAGGTCCACCTCGTGGCGGGCCAGGTAGTCGGCGGCCTCTTTGGTGCGGGCCAGCCGGCCGCGGACGTTGTCCGGATCTGCGGTGGGCCGCAGGGCCAGCACCTTTTCCCGCCCCAGGGAAAAGTGGGTGTAACGGGCCACCTGTTCCAGAATCTTGAAGTAATCCAGGGTCTCCAGGTCACGGCGTTCCATGGTGGACTCCAAAGCAGGTTGGTCACGGGTTTCCAGACGTGTTCTGATTGTACAGGAAATCCGCAGTGGGCAGTGCGCGGTGCGCGGGCCGTGGACCGCGTATCGCTGACGGCTGACAGCCGACCGCCGACTGCGCACTGCTCCAAAATCCGGTATCATCATTGCCAAAACCTGCGCTGGAGGCGTCAGCATGTTCGAGCGGTTCCAGCAAGAAGCCCGGATGCGTCAGGAAGGCCGCCTCCCGCCGGGCCAGGCCCTGACCCGGCGGTTCCCGGTGTTGCACTACGGGCCGGTGCCCGAATTCCATCCCGAAACCTGGACTTTTCTCATCTGGGGTGAGGTCGAGGAACCCCTGCGCCTTTCCTGGGCTGAATTCCTGCAACTTCCCCGCCGCCGGGTGGTCATGGACATCCACTGTGTGACCCGGTGGAGCAAGTTCGATACCGTCTGGGAAGGTGTGGCCCTGCGGGACCTGGTGGACGCGGGGCTGCTGCGGCTCAAGCCCACGGCCCGGTACGTGATTCAGCACGCGGCCTTTGGCTTTACCGCCAACCTGCCCTTAGAGGTGGCCCTGCAGGAGAACTTCCTCCTGGCCACCCATTACAACGGAGAACCCCTGACGCCCGAACACGGCTTCCCGGTCCGCGGGGTCATCGGCGCGATTCCGGGGCGGGAGGACCTCAAGGTCACCTATTTCTGGAAAGGCGCCAAGTGGCTCCAGGGCCTGGAGTTCACCCAACACGACCGCCTGGGCTTCTGGGAACGGGCCGGGTATCACAACGAGGCCGATGTCTGGAAAGAGCAGCGGGTGCAGTGGGGGTAGGGGAGGAGCGGTCTGCGGTCGGCGGTCTGCGGTCGGCAGTCGGCGGGCGGCAGGCCGCGGTCCGCTGTGCGCAGTCCGCAATGGGCAGGTGGCCATCTTCTCACTGCTAACCGCTAACTGCTAACTGCCAACCGCTAACCGCTAACCGCTAACCGCTACCGCTATCCGCTAACTGCCGGAGAGGACAACAATGCCCGAATTCCCCCCCATGCATGGCAAAGTGTGCCTGATTACGGGCGCGACCTCAGGCATTGGCAAGGCCGCGGCCGAGGCCCTGGCCCGCTTAGGGGCCACCGTGCTCCTGGTGGGCCGGAACCAGCCCAGAGCCGAAGCCGCGGCCCGGGAACTTCGGAACCGCACCGGGAACCCAGAAATCCACCCCTTCTGGGCCGACTTCGCGGACCTGGACCAGGTGCGCAGCCTGGCCCAGGCCGTGCGTTCCCGTTTCCCTGTCCTCGATGTTCTGGTCAACAACGCGGGCACGGTCTTCCCCAAGTGGGAGGTGGTGGAACCTTACGGGGTAGAAAAGACCTTTCTGGTCAACCATCTGGCCCCCTTCCTGTTGACCCATCTCCTTCTGGAGCCGCTCCTCGCGGCGGAACAGGGCCGCATCATCAACGTGGCTTCCGAGGCCCACCGGCGGGGCCATCTCGACCTGGACGACCTGGCTATGGCGCGAGGGTACAACCTGCTCCGGGCTTATCGCCGCTCCAAACTGGCCAACCTGTTGTTCACCTACGAACTGGCCCGGCGCTTGCAGGGGACGCGCGTCACGGCCAACGCCATGCACCCTGGGGTGGTGGCCACTCGCATCTGGAAAGTGGGGTTTGCCCCGCTGGACCGGCTGCTCCGGTGGTGGATGCGGTTGACCGCGCTGACCCCTGAAGAGGGCGCGGATACCATCGTCTACCTGGCCGCGTCGCCCGAAGTGGCCAGCGTCACGGGGAAGTACTTCATCAAACGCCGGCCCGTGCGCTCCTCGCCGGCCTCCTACGATACCGACCTGGCCCGTCGGCTGTGGGAGGTCAGCGTCCGGTTGGTGGGGTTGGAGGAAAGGGCACCGGTTCCTGGGCAGGGGTAACCCTGTTACGGGTCGTTTTCCCCCCGGATGATTTGGGCCTTAGCCCCACCATACATGGAGGCAATCACCCGCTGGCCGTCCCGTTCCAGGTAGCCCCGGCGGTACGCGCCGGTGCTGTAGGCAATCCAGCCGCCCAGGTTGAAGGGCACGGGACCGCCCGCGGCCATCCATTCCCCATTGAAGCGCCGGGCGATGTGCACGTGGGTGCCCGTGGCCCGGCCGCCTTCGCAGGAAGGATGCCCAATCAAGTCCCCCCGGTTCACGAAGGTCCCGGCCGGGACCCGGTCCTGCGTGGCCACGTGCAGGTAGAAGAGGACCCAGCCGGTCTCTTCATGGCCGTCCGCGTCCAGGTCCACCACCACGATGCCTTTTTCCGAACGCACCACCAGGCCCGAGGCCGCGGCCAGCACCCAGGCCGGCGAGGTGTAACACCCCGGGCTGCCTAAGGGCGCGAAGTCCAGCGCGGCCCAGGCCCCTTTCTCGCCGTAGCCGCCGTGGGGACCTGAGGTCAGGTACCAGCGCGCGCCCCGGGAAAAGGGGAGAATCATCTCCGGTTGGCGCAAATCGGGCGGGTACAGGGGTTCCACTTTGGCCGCCCGTTCCCAGGGGTCGCCGAACCAGCGGGCATAGAAGGCCAGGAAGCCATCCTCGGCCTCGGGGTCCAGCACCTGCTGCCACTGTTCCAGGGGGTAATGCCGGGAGAAGTAGTACATCAAGGCCACGGTGCCCGCGTTGAGGGTAGGGGCCAGGTAAAGTTCCTGGCCATCGGGGAAGCGGAGCCGGGTCAGCCGTCCCTCCCGCCAGCCGTAGTAACCGTAGGACAGGTCCTCGGCCGCGGCCCGCAACTGGCGGTACAGGTCCCCTTCGGGGAGGCGGGTATACCCCAGGGGGTACGTCTGCCGGGCCTCGTCCGGGAAGCCGCTTACCCAGCCGCCCTGGAACTCCAGCAGGGCCAGGAGCAGGCGGGGGTTGATGGCGTAGTTGCGCGCGGCGTAGCGGACCACCTGCCATCCCTTGAGGGTGCCGGGGGAAGGCAGGTACTGGGTGTAGCCCTGGAGGTACCCGCCGGCCTGGTTCACGAAGGCCTGGATGTCGAAGCCCACGGAAGAGGGCGAGGCCACGACCTCGCTATCCGGGAACAGGCGTTCCGCGGGCGTGGTGGTCCGTGGGGTGAAGGGGATGCGCAAGGTCTGGCCCGGGGCAAGCAGGGCGTTGGGGGAAGCGCCTTCGGCGCCCTGGATGTCCTCGACCCGGACGTCGAAGCGGGCGGCCAGCGCATTGAGGGTATCCCCGGCCTGGGTTTCGTAGGTCACCCATTGGGGCGCGGGGGCAGGTGGCGCCGCGTCCTTGCCCGTGTTGGCGATGGGGACCGCCGCGGCTTCCGGGGCCGTAGCCGGTTCGGGTTCCTCCGCTGGGGGCTGCCACGCCGGAAGCCGCCATGCCCCCAGGTCCACGCGGGGCATGGGGGTTGCGAGGGGCTGCCACCACCGACCCTGTTCCTGCCACCAGCCCATGGCCAGCAAGAAGAGCGCGGCCGCAGCCCACAGGCCGGCGAGCCAACCCAGGAGGCGTCGTCTTATGCGCTGCATTGGGGGGCCTGGTTCCATGGGGTCTTGCATGGGGTCCGGTCCGGGTTTCCCGGAACGCCTACGTGAAATAGGGCCTGGCCGAAGAGGGTTCGCCCTTGGGGTGTTGGGCCTGGGCAGCGGTTTCTTCTGCGAGATAGCGAGGCAGCCGCACGGTGAACACGCTTCCCCTGCCCACCTCACTTTTCACGGTGATATCCCCGCCCAGGCGCCGGGCGTACTCCCGGGCCAGGGTCAGG
>JALXBY010000075.1 GCA_026991215.1 Anaerolineales bacterium | reverse complement strand
CAACCTCCCGCGGAAGGATTGGCGGTGGACAGCAGTCAGTAGTCGGCAGTCAGCAGTCGGCAGTCGGCAGTCGGCGGTCAGCGGTCGGCGGTTGGTGGTGGTCAGTGGTCAGTGGCGGGGAGGCGGGGGGTGCCTTCCAGCCAGGTTTCCCCGCGGCGGATGACCTGCCCGTTGGCGTGAATTTCGAAGGCATACGTGATGCGGGCGTAGGCCCCCACCGTGGCGGCTGCGGAGCAGTACTTCTCCAGGGAAAGCCGAATGGCCCGTTCCACGCTGGCTTCGTCCAGGTCCGGGCCGTGCAGCACATAGGTGATGTGGACCTGGGTGTACACCCGCGGATGGGCCTCCCGACGCCGACCGGAAATGTGCATCTCCAAAGCCTGCAACGTCTTGCGCATTTTACCCAAAATCAGGACCACGTCCACACCGCTGCATCCGGCCACCGAAGCCAGCAAGGTCTCCATGGGGGCCAGGCCGTGGTGTTCTGGGGTCAAACGGCCCATGCGGAGTTCGGCCCCATCGGGGGCCTGGGCGGTGAAGGCCTCGCCACCTTCCCAGGCTACACGAAGTTCCACCGATTGCGCCATGACGTCTGCCTCCCGCATCAAAGGTTTGGGAAGGCCGCCAGCAGCCTCCCACACGACGCAGGGGGAACCGGGACGCCCCCTTCCCCCAACGCAGATCGCGCCTATAACGCCAGGGGGACTTCCAGCCCATGTTCCTGGGCCCAGGCCTCCAGAAAGTTCTCCATGCCGTCCAGCCATTGGTCCAGGGCCTCGGTCACGGGGTCCCGGCGGTCCAGGCCCAGGGTGTGAATGACCGCGTGCCAGTCCTCCCGTTGTTCCTGGGTCAACCGGGCCGCGGCCTGGGTCCAGGTCCAGAGGAAGGGGAACAGCGCGAAGGCCGGGGTTTCCCCCTGCAGCAGGGCCTGAATCCCGGCCAGGTAGTAATGCTTACGGCCCGGATGCAACACGGGATGGCGGACGGGCTGGGTGGCCAGGGCCCGGTCGAAATCCCGTTCCCACAGGGCCAGCCACTGGCCCCAGGCCTCAAGGGGGGCCTGGGGCGCGCCCAGAAGTTGCAGCACCGCGGCCATCCAGTCGGTATGGCCGAAGATGCGGCTCAGGGTGTTGAGCGCCCAGAGGAAGCGCCGGGGCGGCAGGGTGTACCCCCGCAGCGTGGCCGGGACGTGGGCGGAACGGAACACGATGTCCAGCACCCCGTCCACGAAGAGGACCGTTTCCTGCAACGTGGGCAGCCGCATCCAGGCTTCCCGGCTCTGGGCCAGGAGATGCGCGGCCCGGTGCAGGGCCACTTCGGGGTCGTGGAAGTGGCTCCGGACCGTGGCCTGCACCCGGTCGAAGAAGTGGCGGGGGTCGTAAAGGGTGCGGGCCACGAAGACTTCGGGGCCGAGCCAGGGGTCGGTCCGGACCCGGCGGGCCGGCTCGAAGGCCTCCCGCGGGTAGTGGCGCAGGTCGATGAGGATACCCGGCCTGGGCTGCTGCAGTTCGTGGGGAAAGGGGGGCCGCTGGTTCCAGATGCACACCAGGTCCACGTCGGTGGTTTCCCCCAACAGGGGCGCATTGCTCAGGAGGGAGCCGACCAGGTACACGGTCAGGACGTCCTCCTGGCGGGCAATCTGGCGGGCCACCTCCCGGGCCCAGTTGTGGAGTTTCTGGGGCGTGATGCGCATGCCGCCTCCTGGAAGGAAGGGGCCAGGCTACCGGTCCCGCGTGGTGACGTAACGGGCCAGGGCGATGAGGGCCTCCCGTTCTGGCCGTTGGGGGAAGACCTCCAGCGCGTCCAGGGCCTGGTGCACGAAGCGGTCGGCCTCCTGCAGGGCCGCGTCCAGGGCCGGGCTTTCCCCAATGCGTTGAATCAGGGCCTCAAGCCGGGGGGTCGTCAGGTCTTCCCCCTGCAGAAAGGCCTCCAGGTCCGGGTCATGGGCGAATTCCCGATACAGCAGCACCGGCAGGGTGACCAGTTCATTGCGCAGGTCGTGGCCTACAGGCTTGCCGACCCGTTCCACGTCCCCGCGGAAGTCCAGCACGTCGTCCACGATCTGGAAGGCCATGCCCAGGGCATAGCCATAGGTGCGCAGGGCTTCGGCCTCCTTGGGGGAAGGCCTTCCCAGGGCCGCGGCCGCGCGGGTGGCCAGTTCGAACAGGGAGGCGGTTTTGGCGTAAATCCGGCGGAAATAGGCCTCACGCGTGGTGTACCGG
>JALXBY010000074.1 GCA_026991215.1 Anaerolineales bacterium | reverse complement strand
GGGTTGGGGTGTGCGTTGGCCTTTGGGGGATGGTCGGCGTTGGCGAAGCCCCAGGGGTTGAGTTGGCAGCCGGAGGGGACGACCGCCTGAACCACCAGGCCCCTGCCATGCACAAGCCGAGCAACGCGAGGCCAAACGTTATGGCGCGAAAAGGGGCACCGCTGGCGCGTTTTCGGCGGTTGTAGGCGGGAGGATAGGGGCTTCCTTCGGTGGGCAAAGCCATGTGTGCGCTCCGCGTTTCGGCAGCGACAAGATACACGGGAGCCGCTCCTTACCCAGATAAGGTAGGGGGCATCGAAGCGGCTCCCCGGTCTTTTTGTTGCAGCGTGACCGAAGCGTATTACCCGTACTGGACGATGATGCTTCTCCAAACCGTGGGATGTCAAACCCGATGAACAACGACCTTCACGGCAGCAACTGCGTGGCATCCCAGATGAGGAGGCTGCCGTCTTCGGCCAGGGTCAGGATGCGGGTGCCTTCCCGGTTCACCTGGATGTAGGTAACCTTGGCGGAGCCATGGCCGGGCGGCAGCAGTTGCCACTGACCCGTGGCCGGGTCGAGCACGCCCCAGCCCTGGCCGCCGAAGAGCACCCGTCCATCCGGGAGCAGGGTCATGACTTGCGCGGGTAGCGGCAGCGAGAAGCCGCGCGGCTCCTGCTGGCCCGGCGTCCAGTGATAGAGCCGGGTCGCGGTCAGCACCAGGATGCCCTGCCCTTGGGGGAGGAAGGCCACATCCCGCACCTGCTCATCGACCTGGAAGGCCTGGGTGAAGGTTTTGTCCTCCACCGTCCAGGTGAGGACCCGGCCGTCATCCAGGCCCAGGACCACCTGGCCGTTTTGCAGGTTCACGTCCATGGCCTGAATCAGCGTGGGCTGGTCCGGCATGGCGATTTCGGGGTACGTGGTTTGGCTTTCCAGGTCCCAGTAGTACAGGGTCACCCAGGCGGCACCAAAGAGGTAACGGTTCCCCGGACCAAAGGCCAGGTTTTTCATGGGGAACACGCCGGCCTGGTGGAACCGGTGGCCGACCTGGAACCAGGTGTTCGGGTCCCAAATCAGGATGAGGCCGTCCGCGTCCGTGGTGGCCACCATCTGCCCATCCGGGGCCACGACGATGGCGTGTACCGTAGCCTTGTGCCCGTTGAGGGTGCGGGGCACGCCCGTCTGTTCGGGGTTCCACAGCACCAGGTTGCCCCCTTCCTGGGCGTAGAGCACGGTGCCATCAGGCAGAAGGGCCGCGGCGGGGATAGGCACGCCGTAGGTATCGTCCTCGAAAACCGGGCCGCGGGCCGCCAGGCTGAAGAGGATGAGTTTCCCATCCTCGCCAACGGTCAGGGCCAGAAGGCCAAAGGGCTGGATTTGCATGCTGCGGATGGCCCCTTTATGGGTCGCCACGTACTGGCCCAAAATCCCGTTGCCGGCATCCCAGAAGAGGATCCCGCCCTGCGCGTCCGCGCCGATGAGCAAATCCCCCTGCCAGGTAAAGGCCAGCGCGGTAATCGGGTTCCCACGGCCCAGGTAGGTCACCAGACGCTCCCCGGTGCGTACGTCCCAGCCATAGGCCACGCTATCGGCCCCGCCGGTGGCCAGCAGCGTGTTGAGCCGCACGGTTCCAAAGGCCAGGGCCGTGACTTTGTCGTTGTGGGCATCCCACAGGCGGTTGGGGGCCTCGGCCCCGCCCGAAGGCCACAGCGCGGCCTGGCCGTTGGCATACCCCACGGCCAGCACCGTACCTTGCGGGGAATAGGCCAGCGCGGTGACGGCTGCGCCCGTGACGGGCGCCAGCGTGACCGGGGCTTCCTCCGCGTTCGCGGCAAAGATCAGGACCCGACCATCCTCCAGGCCCACCGCGACGCGGCCTTCCTCAGGGAACACGTCCATGACCGTGGCCGGGGCGGGCAGTTCCTGCTCGCGCAGGCGTTGGGCTTCGGCGACGTTCCACCAGGTGAGCGCATCGTCGGTCAGGGCGACCAGGGTTTCCTCATTCAGGAAGCGTACGTGCCGGGCCACCGCGGGCAGGAAGGTGGTCAACGTCCCTTCCCGTTCGTAGATGTAGGTGCCCAGGGAGGTGGCTACGGCATACCGCTGGCCTGAAGGTGACCAGACGGCATCTTGCAGGATGCCCTTACCCACCCGGGCCACCGCGTGCTCAGGCAGCGGTCCCTGCGGGCTGAGGCGGTAGGCCACGGTGGGGGTGGCCACCGGGGTTGGAGTGGCCGTGGG
>JALXBY010000073.1:1066-7643 GCA_026991215.1 Anaerolineales bacterium | reverse complement strand
CGGTGTTCTACGTGCTGCGGTGCCTGCTGGAAGACGACCAGATGCCCACCAACGGCGGTATCTTCCGGCCCGTTCGCGTCATCGCGCCCGAAGGCACCCTGGTGAACGCGCGGTTCCCGGCCGCGGTGGCCATGGGCAACGTGGAGACCTCCCAGCGCATCACGGATGCGGTGCTGGGCGCGTTCGCCCAGGCCCTGCCCGAGGTGGTGCCCGCGGCCTCGCAAGGCACCATGAACAACCTGACCATCGGCGGCATGGACCCCCGCACAGGCCGGGGCTTTGCCTATTACGAGACCATCGCCGGCGGCATGGGCGCTTCGGCCCGGGCCGATGGCCTTTCCGGTGTGCAGGTGCACATGACCAACACCCTCAACACGCCGGTGGAAGCCCTGGAATACGCGTACCCCCTGCGGGTGTGGCGGTACGAACTGCGCCGCGGCTCCGGTGGCCGTGGACGGCACCGCGGGGGCGATGGCCTGTACCGGGAAGTGGAACTCCTGGCCGATGCCACGGTGACCATTCTCTCGGAACGTCGGCGGCACGCGCCCTATGGCCTGTTCGGCGGCGAACCGGGTGCGCGTGGGGAGAACCGCTACTACCCGGCCCGGCCGGAGCACATCCCCGAGGCCCTGCGGGACCTGCCCCGCACCGAAGATGGCGCGGTGTTGCTGCCGGGCAAAATCAGCTTCCAGGCCCGCGCCGGCGACCGGGTCGCCATCGCCACCCCGGGCGGCGGGGGGTATGGTGCGCCGGATGCAGATTGAAACCATCAAGGCACAGGCAGAGGACGGCGGCCATGGTCGGGGAACAGTGAGTGAGCCGACGGCAGTCGATGCCAACCCTTGAAGTGGAGGAAGGTTTATGTCTCAGGAGGTTTCGGCAAGGCCGGTGGAAGCCCAGGTTGAGGCGCAGCCCCCCCTTGCGCCTGAAGCCTCGGATGCGGAGACCTACCAGGAGGTCGCGGAACGCTACTGGCAGGAACTGGAAGCCTCCTTCCCCCCCGAGTACAGTCCCCAGGACCGCCAGCTCATCCGTCGCGCCTTCGAGAAAGCCAGGGACGCCCACGCCGGTCAGAAGCGGGCCTCAGGCGAGCCGTACATCTCCCACTGCGTGGCCGTGGCCCGCATCCTGCTGGAAGAGTTCCGGGTCCCGCCCCACGTGGTGGCCGCGGGGCTTTTGCACGACATCCTGGAAGACACGCCCACTTCGGCCGAGACCCTGCGTAAGGAATTCGGCGACGAAGTGGCCCGCCTGGTGGAGGGGGTGACCAAACTCAAGGCCCTGCCCCGGGTCTCCAAGCACCTGTACGAAGACCGGGACGGCCAGGGCAAAACCCGGGCCCAGTTGCGCCGGCAGGAAATCAGTTCCGAGAACCTGCGCCGCATCTTTCTGGCCATGATGGACAACATCTGGGTCCTGCCCATCAAACTGGCCGACCGGCTGCACAACATGTACACCCTCCAGTACCTGCCCGAGGCCAAGCGCAAGCGCATCGCCCAGGAGACGCTGGACATCTATGCGCCCCTGGCCAACCGCCTGGGTATGGCCCGGATTCGTCGGAAACTGGAGGACCTGGCCTTCTACTACGTCAACCCCGAAAAGTACCAGGAAATCGCCAACTGGCTGCAGAAGCACAACAGCGAGCGGGAGCGGGAAATCCAGCAAATCGTGGAGGAGGTCAAGGCGGCCCTGGCCAAAGCCGGCATCAAGGCCGAGGTGTACGGTCGGCCCAAGCACATCTATTCCATCTACCGCAAGACCCTGCGCAAGCACCGGACCCTGGCCGAAATCTACGACACGCGTGGCATCCGGGTGTTGGTCGAAGACGAGGCCACCTGTTACACCGTGCTCGGTGTGGTGCACAAACTGGGCCAGCCCATCCCGGGGGAATTCGACGATTACATCGCCCGGCCCAAGCCCAACGGGTACCAGTCCCTGCATACCACCATCCTCTACGAAAAGGACCACAAGCCCCTGGAGATTCAAATCCGCACCTACGAAATGCACAAGGTGGCCGAAGAAGGCATGGCCGCGCACTGGGCCTACAAAGAGGACCTGACCGCGGACGAAGCCCTGCAGCGCAAAATCGCCTGGTTCCGCAGCCTGATGGAATGGTCCCAGGATGTAACCAACGCGTCCGACTTCGTGGACGACATCAAACAGGAACTGTTCGAAGACCGGGTGTACGTGTTCACGCCCAAGGGGGACGTCATCGACCTGCCCAAAGGCGCGACACCCATCGACTTTGCCTATGCCATCCACACCGAACTGGGGCACCGATGCCGGGGCGCGCGGGTCAACGGCCGCTATGTTCCCCTCAACTACCAACTCAAGACCGGGGACATCGTGGAAATCATCGCGGGGAAGCGGGGCGGCCCCAGCCGGGACTGGCTGAACGAAGAACTGGGCATGGTCAAGACCCCCAGGGCCCGGGCCAAAATCCGCCGTTGGTTCCGCCAGCAGGAAAAGGAAGAGAACCTGCGACGGGGCAAGCAAATCCTCCTGCGGGAACTGCGACGCCTGGGCTATACCGAGGCCGTGCTCTTGCAGACCCCTGAGGAACGGCGGAAAAGCGCGGCCAAAGCCGGAAGCAAGGGGGCCGAGGAACGCAAGTCCACCGAAGGGAACACCCCCCTGGCCCTGCAGGACGACCGTAAGGACGCGACCCCGCTGGCCCAGTTGGGCTTCGACTCGTTGGAAGACCTCTACATCGCGGTGGGCCGCGGGGACGTCAAACTGGAACGCATCCTCAACGTGCTCAACGAACTGGAGGACCGGACCCTTCATCTGGAAACCGGGCGGCGCAAAGCCACCATGCACCCGGAACAGCCGCCGGTGGTGGCGGGCGTCTCAGGGCTGCTGGTTCGGCTTGCCAAGTGTTGCAATCCGGTCCAGGGCGATGAGGTGTTGGGCTACATTACTAAGAACCAGGGCATCACCATCCACCGCAAGGACTGCCCCAACTTCCTGGCCCTGCAGATGAAGCACCCGGAGCGCATCGTGGAAGTGGAATGGACCCCGTCAGGGCAGACCTTCCCGGTGCCGATATACATCCGGGCCTTCGACCGTAAGCGCCTGCTGCACGACATCTCCGACATCATCGCCAAGGAGAACGTGAACATCCGCAAGGCCTACGTGGACACCGAAGACGACATGATTGCCCACATCTACATGGTGCTGGACGTAACCGACCTGAAACAGTTGCACCGGGTGCTGGTCCGCATCGAGAACCTGAGCAACGTCACCCTGGCCCGACGCACCGGCTGGGACTTCCCCACCGAGGGTAAACCGGGCCGGTGAGTCCATCCTTTCTGCCGGAAGTCCATTCCACATCCCCATTGCGCCCAAGGTCAACCCCGAATGCGCGGGGCCGCCTCGGACGCGGGGGCCGGGTACAGCCGTTCTTCCACCCGGAACGCGTCCGCGGGGGGCTGTGTGCGCTTCTTCAAGCCGAACTCCTGGGCCAGGTCCAGGAGCACCTGGGCCGGCGAGGCTTCGGGGACCCGGTCGTAGACCACTTCCTTGAAGCGTCGGGCAATCTCGCGGGCCGTGGCCTCATCCAGGTCATAGTAGTGCACCTCGCCCAGAAAGTACCGCACGATGTTCCAGCCCGAAAGGGGGCCCAGGAGGATATCCCGGTGGTTCACGCCAAAGAGGGCCAGGGGCATGGCCTCATAGGTGCCTGCGTGTTTGAGCACGGCCTGCTGGTGCACGCCCGCGGTGTGGGTCCGGTTGGTCAGGCTCACGGGCTCCTTGAAGGGGACCAGCATGTGCATCTTGTCCGCAACCAGCACGTTGAGGGGGTAGGAAAGGTGAATCTGGTAAGGCAGCACCCGCTCGTAGTCCTCTTCCAGGAAGAGGTTGAAGAGCAGCGCGGTCATGGAGGTGATGCCCGAGCGTTCGCCAATGCCCAGAATGGTGGTATCCACGAACTGCGCGCCGGCCCGGACCGCGGTTAGCGCGTTGACCAGCGCGAAGCCCCGGTCGTCGTGGAAATGCACTTCCAGCGGGGTATCGGGGTAGCGCTCCCGGAAGGCCCGAACCCGACGGGCCACCTGGTCGGGCGTGGCCACGCCCACGGTGTCGGGCATCCCCAGGCGGTGCACGTAGGGCACCACCTGGTCGTAGACCCGGAAGAGGTCCTCCAGGGGCGTGCGGAACGCGTCCTCCCCGCTGAAGCGCAGCCAGATTTCGGGGTGATGGCGGTGCAGGTCTTCCAGCAGGGACCGGGCACGGCGGGCCACTTCGTCCAGGGCCTTGCCGTGGTTGTACTTCTGGGCCATGAGGGAGGTGCCCATGTAGATGTGCAGGCCGTCGAACCCTGCTTGCAGCGCGCTTTCGATATCCCTGGGATGGGCGCGCACGTGGGCCACCAGGAAGGCATACCCGTGCTGGGCCGCGAGGTCGTCCCGCAGGGCCTTGAGGGCCTGGAAGTCTTCGGCCTCGCGGGGGCTGACCACGGGCGCGAACAGTTCCACGAACTTCACGCCGTAGAGGATCAGCCCCCGCAGGATGTCCATCTTGTCCTGACGGGAAAAGTAGTACTTGCCGTAATCGTGCAGCAGGGGCGATTGCTGCCCTTCGCGCAGGGTGGTATCCACGATTTCCAGCGGGCGGGGGTGGTAGTGCTGGGCGGACATGATGGGCCTCCTTGCTCCCCGCGGGCGGGCGGCAAGCCCCTGGCCTCCGGACCCCACCGCGGGCGTGGGTTGCCAAACCTGTTAGGCTTCAACCCACAACCGCGGGCGCGGATTCGCGCAAAGTGGGCAGCACCCGTACTTCGAAGTCCTCCAGGCTGGGCGCGATGACCAGCGGCGTTTCGGCCCGCTGCGCCACGGCTTCGAAGGTCTTGTAACCGTTCCCGGTGATGTAGACCACCACGGTTTCCTCAGGGTCGAACGCGCCCTGTTGGGCCAGCTTGCGCAGGGCCGCGATGGTGGTGCCCCCCGCGGTCTCCGCGAAGATGCCTTCGGTTTCGGCCAGGAGCCGGATGCCTTCCAGGATTTCCTCGTCGGACGCGGTGGCCCATCCGCCCTGGCTTTCCCTGGTGACCCGCAGGGCAAAGGGGCCGTCGGCCGGGTCGCCGATGGCGATGGACTTGGCAATGGTGCGCGGCCGCACCGGGTGGACCACCTCCCGCCCCTCCATCCAGGCCTGGGCGATGGGCGCGCACCCTGCAGCCTGGGCACCGTACATGCGGGGCAGGGGGCCTTCGATGAGGCCGATTTCCCGCAACTCGCGGAAGCCCTTCCAGATTTTCGTGTACAGCGCGCCGGAGGCTGCGGGCACCACCACCGCGTCGGGCGCGCGCCAGCCCAGTTGTTCGGCCACTTCGTAGGCCAGGGTCTTGGACCCTTCCGCGTAGTACGGCCGCAGGTTGACGTTGACGAAGCCCCAGCCGTATTCGTCCGCGATTTCCATACACAAGCGGTTGACCTGGTCGTAGTTGCCGGCCACGCCGACCACGGTGGCCCCGAAGATGCGGCTGCCCACGAGTTTCTGGGCCTCGATATCCGCGGGCACGAAGACCACGGCCCGCAGGCCCAACGCCGCGGCATGGGCGGCCACCGCGGTGGCCAGGTTCCCGGTGGAGGCGCAGGCCACGGTGTCGATGCCGAACTCCACGGCCTTGCTCAGGGCCACGGAGACCACCCGGTCCTTGAAGGAAAGGGTGGGGTGGTTGACGGTATCGTCCTTGATGTAGAGGTTGCGCAGGCCCAGGGCCTGCCCCAGGCGTTCGGCCTTCTTGAGGGGCGTCCAGCCGGTGTGCAGGCCGGCGCGTGGGGTTTCAACGGGCAATAGGTCCCGGTAACGCCAGAGGCTGGGCGGCCCCTGTTGGATGCGGGACCTGAGGGTTTCCGGGTCCTTGGGCAGGGCGACCACGGCCTCCAGGGGGCCGAAGCACTCCTCGCAGACGTAGCGGTGTTCGGGCGGGTAGGTTGCGCCACACAAACGGCAACGTAGGATGACCTCGGGCATCGCACACCTCCTGTGTGGTGGAATTGCGGATGTGCCCGCGGCCCCCTGTACGAGGAAACGAAAAAGACCTCTCTGGGAAGAGAGGTCTGACCAAAGGGTCATCCCTCATCTCCCAGACGCCTTGCCGAGGCAAGGGTCTGCCGGAATTGGCACCTTACCCCGGTGCCTGCCGTGTTCAGGCAGGTCACCCCTGGGCAGGTTGCCGAGGCTTCACAGGGCCGGTTCCCTCCGCCTCTCTCGATGAGGGGGCCGCCAGGGCCCAAAAGGGATATTCCCTTGTCCACCGCGGCCGCCATGGGCCGACGGTTGCCGCTTTATACCATCCCCGCGCGGGGGTGTCAAGCCTTGGATATGCGATATGCTACAGGCCCCTCTATCATGGGCATGAACCCCTCACACCCCCGCGCCCTGGGGTTGGGGTGGGGCCAGGTCGCCGGCTTCTTCGTGCAAAAAGCGGTAGATGCGTTTGGCCAGCCCCGCGGGGACGCCCCGCACCCGGGCCAGAAGCCCCAGCACCCCAACCACCCCGCCCGGCCGTCCTTCCTACCCCCGGTCGCGCTTCTCCACGTGCATCTCGCGGATGGCCCCCACCCCGTAG